>CAUJGI010000128.1 GCA_963169155.1 Chloroflexota bacterium | reverse complement strand
AATGACCCAGAAAAACGGCCGCGTCGCCTGCGGCAGGATTCGCTGACTGGCGTGCAGGAGCCACTCCCGTGGCTCTGGCTCGGTTTGGGGCTGCTGGTCACGGTGATCAGCATTGGCCTGGCGCTGGCGCTGGTCAATTCGCTGCTGGCCCGCCCGCCGCTGGAAACCGCCCCCATTGAGCCGACGCTCATCATTCTCACCGCGCCACCCAGCCCAATTCCGTCGCCTACGTCGCCGCTGCCCACGCCCAGCCCCATTCCTACCTTCACGCCGATACCAACGCCGGATACGGCCGTTGCCCCCCCAGAACTGACCGTTGGCTTTTACGCCCAGGTGACCAACACCGATGGCTTTGGCATCAATTTGCGCGGCGGGCCTAGCACCAGCAACGCCCTGATTCAGCTGGTGGATGAAGGCACGCTGGTTTTGGTCATTGGTGGACCGGAAGCGGACGAGGCCAACAACCGGCTCTGGTGGCAGGTTCAGCTGGATGACGGCACCGAAGGCTGGGCGGCTGGGGAATTTTTGGCACCTGCGGCCGGGCCGTAGCGAATTGTGAATCGTGAATTGGGAATGGGTAATTTTTAACGGCCGTTTCCCCTTCGCGTAAATTCGGGCAAAAAAGCCGTTGCATCACCGCATCTCATGAATGACATCTTAGCATTACGTCCGCCAGGGCTGGTCTGTTTGACGGGGTAACCTGGCTGCGGGTAAGATGGCTGGACGGAGTGGGGGAACAAACGGCCGTAGCCGTCAACCATCTGCTCAAACATCCCTGATTTCAACCACAACTGTTTCCCAACAAATCGAGGCAATGATGGATAGACCACCGACCAGCGTTCTCTTCGCATCTCTTTTACACCCAAAATGCCACCTTGTGGCCAAGGGATCTCAACCGCGCTTGATAGCGAGAAAACCCGCTTTGCATGCGCGGCTACGGTGAGCATCCCAACGGGGCGACAGTAAGTTGAGCTAAATCTGCCGCAAAGATAGCAGCTCTGACAACCCGGGAAACTCTTCACCGTGCATCGTTTCTTTGGAATGATAAAGCCAACCCGACCATTTTTTAGAGGACTGACCATGCTTGAGACCATTCAGCAGTCGGTAAAACATCACGATCAATACCAGCTTGAAATCAAGCTGGATTACGAACTGCACGCCGACCAGAAAACCCGCTACCAGATTGCTACCTACTTTTTTGTGCCCCAAAGCCTGGGGATCACACCGCAAACTTATCCTAGACAATCCTTTTACCAGGATGTGCAAAGCCACATCCGCCTGAAAACGCCCAGCCTCAATCTGAGCGAATTTACCGAGGACGACCGCTCGCCCCTGGGCAAAATTGAGCAGTTGGTGCGCCAAAGCGGCTGGCTGAGCAATCACGATTGCCACGACCAAATTGTGACGCAGATGAAGCTGCTCAGCGCCATGCTCAAAAGCGCCCTGCGCGAGCACTTTTTCCTCATCGAGCGGCGCGTCGCTGAGGTACAGGCCACGCCGCACGGCAAGGCGCACCTCCTGGTTCACACCCTGGTGGATAAATTTCTAGTCGAGACGGGCCACATCACTCAACGGTTCCGCGCCCTGCTGGCCGACTTCAACCTGCCCAACGTACCGCAAGCCGTTTTTACCGCCTACACCTTCACCGATGAATCGCTCAGCATTTTGATTGAAGAAAGCGCGGTAGAGATGTACCAGGTGGTTGATGAGTACATGAAGAAAACCAACCAGGAAAATTACAAAATGGCGCTTAGTGAGGTGACGGCGCGGGAGACAAAATATCGCAAAATACGCGGGTACCGCTCCATTTTGGTCGAGGGCAGCGACAATGAAACGTACCTGTACCGGGCTTCCATTTTGAAGAAGTATGCGTCCAGCGTGCTGTTTTTGAACACCGACGTGCAGCCAGACGGCCGTTACTGGGAGCAGATCATCCTCTCGTTGGCGGCCGGGTTGGCGATGGTGTTTGCTACGGCCGTCGCCTTCTATTTTCAGTATGAATATGGCAATTTCACCCTGCCATTTTTTCTGGCGCTGGTCATCGGCTACATGTTCAAAGACCGCATCAAGGAGATCAGCCGTATTATCTTTTCGCGCCGTCTGGAAAAATATCTGTTCGACCGTCGCATCACCATTCGCACCCAGGATGGGCGGCATCGTTTGGGGGTGCTGCGTGAGAAGGTGCGCTTCATCAAGGAGGATGAAGTGCCTCTCTCGGTCATGCGCGCCCGCAATCGGGATCAAATCACGGATTTATCTAACGAGGGGCGGGGGGAAAACATTATTTGCTACACCAAGGAAATTGAGCTGCACATCCAGGATCAGGACGCCGTCCTGCCCGGCTTCCCGGAAATTACCGGGATCAATGACATTATGCGCTTTGACGTGCGCCACTTCCTCAACAAGATGGCCGAACCAGAGCAGGAGCGCTTCATCATTCGCGATGGCGAGCTGGTCTCCTTGCTCTGCCACAAGGTGTACCACGTCAACCTGATTGCCCGGTACAAAACCGTGCAGCCAGGCATCACCAAAGAAAACCGTCACCTGCGCCTGGTTTTAAGTCAGCAGGGCATCCGACGGCTGGAAAAGGTCCCCCACCTGTAGAGACGTTGCAGTGCGTAGAGACGTTGCACGGCAACGTCTCTACGGGTTGATTTTTATGACGGCATCCCCAATGCGAATGACACCCGGCTGCACCACCCTGGTGTTGATGCCGCGCAAATGCAGCTGCTTGCCCACGGCCGAATTGACAAACTTCATCGCATCTTTACCAAAGCGGGCGACAAACTTCTGGCAGCCGGTGTGAGGTTGGGCGGTGACTTCCACCACCGCTTCGCCAATTTCCAGGCGCGTTCCGGGGGGAATATTGTCTGCGCTCAGATCAAAATCAACGTACAGCTGGTCGCCCGCTAGGGGCCAGCGGTCGCGGCTTTGCGCCACTAGGTCAGCGGCGCGGCTGTTCATCAGGGTGAGCTGCGCGTCGGGGTTGGCCGAGCCATCGGGCATGTGGCGGCTGCCGCGCGTTTGCCAGTTGTCGCCCACCAGGCCAACGGCCGTATCCAACACCCCTTCATGCAGCAGTTCGCGTTGGTCGGTAAGCGGCCGTCGCACAATTAGCTCCAGCACGCCCCCATCCCGTGGTGACTGCCGAATTTGGTCCAGCCCTGCCTCCAGTTCATCCATCGTCAAATGTTTGATTGTCATGGGTTGTCTCTCCAAAAAAGCGGTTGATTTTCGAGTGGATCGGTGTTTCCAGTGCCAGAATGATAAATCAGAGCTGGCAGTGGCGGCAAACGGCCGTTTGCCGAAAAAATTATAGGCTTGACATTTACATACATACATGATAGTATGTAAATTATGAGACGCACGGCCGAAGAAGCTGCCCAAACGCGACAATCTATTCTGGATGGTGCTTTAAAAGTGTTCAGCCAGAAAGGGTACCATGCGGCAACATTAGCTAACGTTGCCGAGGCAGCGCAGGTAACCCGAGGGGCCATTTATCATTACTTTGACAATAAAGCCAAGCTGTACGAGGCATTGCTCAAGGAAGCCTCTACCATTGGCAGCGATACTGTGCAGCAGGCAATAAAAGAGGGTAATAGCTTTGTCGAAATTTGTACCCTCATCTTAGAACGATCGTTGGCAGTCCTAGAGAGTAATGTCCAAATGAAACGGATTATGGCCTTGAGCCTCTTCAAAACTGGATTTGATCCGGAGTTGGTTGAATTGGACGAGGCCCGCCAGCAGGAAGCGGTGACAACCGTAGAAGCCATTGCCCAGCTGATGCAGGCTGGCATTGCCAATGGTGATTTACGGGCGAATTTAGACCCCCATGACGTGGCCCGGGCGTTTATTGCTTACCAAAATGGTCTCATTAAGTTATGGCTGACGAATCAGCAGGCGTTTTCAATAGGGGATCGTGCGCCGCAGTTTGCCAAGATATTTTTGAACGGCATTGTGGCCTGATATTTTTTTGCCAGATTTACATACAAAGGTGTATGTATAAAAATAAAGGAGTAATAAATGTTGCCTTTATCCATAACAAAACAAGTGAAATGCAAATTGGAAAATGAAAAGATGAAGATACGGCCGTTATCCAACTGGCAAACTGCGGTGGCGTTTGGCTTACCGGGTTTGGTAATGGTCTTTAGTTTTCATTGGTTTATGCCCTGGCTTCAAACGCTGGGATTGACGCCTTTTGAAAGCATCGTAGTTTCCCATACTGTCCCGATGGCCCTCCTGTTAACGGCTGCCGTGGTGATGTTTCATCGTGTTGAGGGTTATCCACTGACGTGGGGGGCCTTTCGGCAGCGGCTGCGCTACCCGACGCTTACCTGGCGCGCTGTTTTGCAGGGGATGGGACTTTTTCTGCTGTTGTTGGTTGGCTATGGACTGCTTAACGCATTTAGTCAACTGCTCATCACCCAGGGCTGGCTGCCCTTGCCACAGAATTTGCCCGCTTTGTTAGACCCGCGTGTGACGTTGTCTACGGCCGTTCTGGATACCATGGTCGGGGGCCAGATATCAGGCAATTGGGCTGTCATTATTTTGTACTTCATCATGTTGAGCTTCAACATTGTGGGTGAGGAGCTGTGGTGGCGCGGCTACCTGCTGCCACGGCAAGAAGTGCGGTACGGCCGTTTTGCCTGGGTTTGGCACGGGCTGCTGTGGACCGCTTTCCATGTCTTCAAATGGTGGGATTTAATTGGTTTGCTGCCGGTTTGCCTGGCCATCGCTTACGTCTCGCAGCGGACTAAAAATAACTGGCCCGCTTTTCTGGCTCATTTTTTGTTTAATGGGCTCGGTTTGTTGGGGATGGTAACGGCCGTACTCACAACAAATGGTTAATAATCTATTCGCCAGCAGCCCAGGAGGTTCTGTTTTCCGTGGCTAGCCCCTATGACGGCCGTTTCCCCCTTCACTCATTGCCATGCACCAACCCCAGCTCTGCCGCCAGATCATAAAAATGTTTCGCCTGCGCCGCGTCCCCTGTTTGTTCAAAAGCATGTCCCAGGTTCACGTACAGCGAAGGTAAGAAGCTCTCGACCAGCGCTGCCTCGGTGCGGCTGGCGTGGTCCAAGGCCGTTTGGTGCCAGAACAGCGCCTCTGCCGGGGTTTGCGCCAGGTGCCCCACGTAATGCGCGGCAATGCACTTTTCGTAATCGTCCGTGGCGCAGGCCCACGCCTCGGCATATCGCTGCCGCGCCGCCTCAATCTGCTTCTGAAACTCCAGCTGGGTGCCTTCTACACAAAGGGCAATGGCTGGCCTGCTCAAATCCATTGTATGCCTCAGAGAATTATTTGGACTTTAGGATTTCGTGGGATTTGGCATGAAACGTGATGCCTCTCTGGTCACGTTTCACGTTTCACGGACTGCAAACCCCTGAAATCCCAGAGAGCCAACTTGTTTTAGGGGATGTTATTAAGGGCGGCAACGGCCGTTTCCAATCCCACCCCAATTGCCTGCACCACTTCTAAATCTTCACTGTCTTCCACCACAACGATGATGGCGTACTGTGGCTGCTCAGCGGGGGTGAGAGACAAATACCAGCCGTTGCGGCTCTCCGGGCCGGACAGGGCGGAGACGGCGAAGCTGAGCGTGCCGTCCACATTGAGCAGCTGGCGAATATCTCGCGCGGCGCGGCTGGTGACTGCGTCACCGGCGCTGGTTGTGGTGGGTTGGGCCTGCATGACGCCGTTTTCATCTTGAACGGCCGTTACCAATCGTGGGGTGGGTAAACGGCCGTCATTGGCCAATGCCGCCAGGGCCAGCGCCACCTGCAGCGGCGATACCGTTAAATTTTCTTGCCCGATGCCCGCTTGCAGCGGATCGGCCAGCGGTTCCTGCTCCGGCATCTCCATGTTTAGCGGCAGATCCGGCAGCGTGGTAAAGCCAAAGCGCAGGAAAATGTCGTCCAGGACGGCCAGGCCAAGCCGGTCGGCCAGATCTTGCATGGGACCGGGGCAGCGGTGGCGCAGCACGTCGGCCCAGGTGGCGTCTTCGGGCGGCGTGGTCTGGCAGCGCTTCACCTCGCCGTTGACGGGCACGGGGCGGTTGGCATTGAGCACCGCGCCGTCCAGCTGAATGCGGTCGGCATCCAGCGCCGCCGCCAAAATGAACGGCTGCAACACAAGGCCGGGCTGGTACTGCCCCTGCACCGCCCGGTTTAGCAGCGGCGCGGTTTCATCTTCGACCAGCTCATCAAAATTTTCATCCAACCGGTTGGGGTTGTAGCCGGGATGGCTGACCATGGCCAGAATGTCGCCCGTCGCTACCTCCAAAAGCACCAGCGCGCCCTGCTCACTGCCAAACAATGCTTCGGCAGTGGCTTGCAGTTCGGCGTCGAGGGTGAGCTGCACGTCGCGCCCAATTTGCGGCGCATGGAGGAGGTGTTGGTTGATGACGGCCGTAAACGTCGCCTCATCCCCCCGCAGCACCGCATCATACCCCGCTTCGATGCCCGCCGTGCCGTGGCGGAAGCTGTAGTAGCCCACCGCTGGCCCTATCGTTTCAAACGGGTAGGTGCGGGCCAGTGCATCGGCCGGGCCGACGGTATGGGCCAGCACCGTGCCGTTTCGGTCTAAAATTTGGCCGCGCTGAATGCGCAGCGCCGCTTCCACCAGTCGCGGATTGTCGTCGCGGGCCAGGATGGCCTCGCTGCGCACCACGCTCCAAAACGCCAGCGCCAGGGCCACCGCGACGAAGCCCAACAGAATGGCGCGCTGCATTTTGTGGAGGTGGGTTTGAGGCGAGTGATTGTTCATTAAGAAGTAATTGGGTGATTGGGTTATTGGGTAATTGAGTAATTGAGCATAGCAGTTACCCAATTACTAATTACCTAATTACTCAATTACAAATAAATTTGCCTGCTTTTGGTCGAGAGGTACAGCAGCAGCCCGGCCATCACGTGGCTGATGAACATGGAGCTGCCGCCGTAGCTCACAAAGGGCAGCGTGACGCCGGTCAGGGGCAGCAGCTTGGTCACCCCGGCCATGATCAGAAACGCCTGGGCTGCCAGCAAAATGGTGATCC
>CAUJGI010000127.1 GCA_963169155.1 Chloroflexota bacterium | reverse complement strand
ATTTCTGCCAGGTGATTCGCTTTTATTTGCGGCGGGCACGTTTGCGGCTTTGGGTTCGTTGAACATTTATTTGTTGTGGGGGCTGTTGGTGGTAGCGGCCGTTTTAGGCGATACCGTCAATTACTGGATTGGTCACAAACTGGGGCTGGCCATTTTTGATACGCCAAACCGTTTCCTGAAGAAGGTTTTGAAGAAAGAGTATCTGGAAAAGACCGAAGCGTTTTACGCCAAGCACGGCGGCAAAACGATTGTGCTGGCCCGCTTTGTGCCCATTGTGCGCACCTTCGCCCCGTTTGTGGCAGGTGTGGGGACGATGGAATACGGCCGATTCATCTCCTACAACGTCATCGGTGGCTTCTTGTGGGTAACCCTGTTCCTGTTCATGGGCAACTTCTTCGGCAACATTCCCTTTGTCAAAGCCAACTTTGAACTGGTTATCATCGGTATCATCCTGGTGTCCGTTGTGCCCATGTTTGTCGAATTTCTAAAAGCGCGCAGCGAAAAGAAAGCCAAAGCAGCTGGCCCCACGCTTTAGCACGCTTCATGTAGGGGAAAAGATGGCCCGTATTCGTGCGGTTCTGTTTGATATGGACGATACCCTGATCGATTGGTCAGGCGCGCAAGGTGATATCACCAGTATCGAAACCCGCCACCTGCGCAACGTCTACCATTACCTTGCCCAACAGAACCACCCACTGCCCCCTTTCCCCGTTTTTTTTGAACAGTTTCGCACCACCATGTTTGCCGTGTGGGCCAAAGCCAAGAAAGATTGGACCGGCGTCTCCTTTGTCGGGGTGCTGCAAACCTTGTTCGCCTGCTGTGGCCTCAATGTGGCGGCTATCGACATGGATGCCGTCCTGCGGGCCTACAATTGGGCGGTGATCCCTGGCGTGGTGCCTTTTGCCGACACAGTCAGCGTGCTGGCCAGGCTCAAAAACGATGGCTACAAGACAGGCCTCATTACCAACTCCATGCAGCCCATCTGGATGCGTGAAATTGAGCTGAGCGCCTTTGGCATTCTGGACTTCCTGGATGCGCGGCTCACCTCCGGCGATGTGGGCTACATGAAGCCACACCCCGAAATCTACCGGCGGGCGTTGGAACTTCTGGAGGTAGAGGCGGAAGCGGCCGTTTTTGTCGGTGACCGGCCAGAAAACGATATTGCCGGAGCGAACCAGGCCGGCCTCATCAGCGTCTTAATCGCCCCGCCCCACCTCAACCGCGATCTCAACGGTGTCCAACCGAATTTTACAATCTCCAAACTAGAGGAACTGCTGCCCATTCTGGCACAGTTACAAGGTGAATCATGAGCAAACCAGGACGCAATGACCCCTGCTACTGCGGCAGCGGCCTTAAATACAAAAAATGTCATATGCAGGAAGACCAGACCCTGGAAAAAGAGCGCAGCCTCAACGAGCGGGCGGGCAACTTTATTCGGCGCGACCTGCTAAAGTTCGCCCGCGATGAGCGTTTTGCCGAGGAGTTTGCCAAAACCCTGGCAGTTTACTGGGATGGCTACTACGACCCTTCCAACGCCGAACAGATGAGCCAGCCAGAAGCGCTGCGCTTCTTCGATTGGTTCCTCTTTGACCACGAGCTGCCCGAAGGCAAGCGCCTCATCGAGCTGTATGCTGAAGAGCGCATGGCAGATTTATCAACCGCGCAGCAGAAAATTGCCGCCGACTGGATAAATGTGGGCGGAGGCAGCCTGTACGAACTCACCGCCTACGAAGGCCAGGTCTTACAGCTGCGCGACTACTTCACCGGCGAGGAGTCTGCGGTGTACGAAGCAGGTGGACGCGGCAACGTGGAGTTGGGCGAGCTGATCATCACCCGCCTGGTGCCCGTGTCGGACCGCATTGAGCTCAGCACCACCGCCGCTTACCTGCCCGCCGCCGAAATCACCGACGTGAAGGCCAAGATCGAAGCAGCCAAAGAGGCCTATCTGGCCGAACATCCAGACGCCAGCCACATCGAGTTTATGCGCAAGCACAGCCATCTGCTGGTGCACCATGCCCTGCTGGAAGCCAAAAACCAGGGCCGCCCCCCTGTTTCTCGCCTGGATGCCAACCGCCCCGATACCAAAACGCAAAAGATAGCCCGCGGCATGGCCCGCTTTAAACGATGAGTAATCAGCTCCTGGTGCGCCCGCAAAAGACGCCGCTGCGGGGCGTCGTGTCTGTGCCCGGTGATAAGTCGATCAGTCACCGGGCGGTGATGCTGGCCTCCCTGGCCGAGGGCACCAGCCACATCCGGCGCTGGCTGCCTGCGGGTGACACCCTGGCTACGCTGGCCATTGTGCAAAGCCTGGGCAGCCACATTGCCATCGACAAGCGGTCGGAAACGGCCTGGGATTTAACGATTGAGGGCTGCGGGCTGCATGGCTGGCAGGCGCCAACGCAGCCGCTGGATTGTCGCAATGCGGGCACGGGGATGCGCCTGCTGGCCGGGCTGCTGGCCGGGCAAAGCTTCCCCAGCGTGCTGGACGGCAGCGAGCAGCTGCGCCAACGCCCCATGCGCCGCATCACCGAACCGCTGCGCGAGATGGGCGCGAACATTGTGGCCGAAAACGGCCGTGCCCCCCTCACCATCTCCCCCAGTCCCCTGCACGGCATCGAATACCGCATGAACGTCGCCAGCGCCCAGGTAAAAAGCGCCCTTCTGCTGGCCGGGCTGTACGCTCAGGGCGAAAC
>CAUJGI010000126.1 GCA_963169155.1 Chloroflexota bacterium | reverse complement strand
GAAATCAAGGCGAAGGCGCTGGAATCGCAGCGGCGCGAAGGGCTGTTTGATCCGTTTGGCCAGGAACCGGCCCACGTCTGGCAAAAGCGCAAAGATCGTATTCGCGACTTCCAGACCGACGCCTATTTTGCCAATAACCTGAGCCTATCGCTGTTGGACAGCATCATTGAAGATGTGCTGAACAGCCAGCCCGGCCACAGCGACTCGATTGAGCTGACCTTCAACCCGGAAATTGCCCCGTGGGAAATGTTGTTCCGCCAGGGGGAGCTGTACGAAACGCTGCCACCCGACCAGCTGGAAAAAGTAAAACACCATTTGCAAGAGATTAAAGTGGTGCTGATCAAAGGGATGATTAGCGACCAGCTGCGTTTTATTGCCGTGGCCAAACATGTGCTGAGCATTGACGATTTGCGGCGCATTTACCGGCGGCGCATTGGCGGCGGCAAAATCGGCGGTAAAGCCGCGGGCATGATCCTGGCCTGGAAAATTTTGCAGCAAAAGCCCGCCGACGACAGCCCTGACCTCAGCGGGTTTGTGGAGATTCCCGATTCCTACTTTTTGGGCAGCGAGGTGATTTACGACTTCCGGCTGATGAACAACCTGGACAGCTACATGAACCAGAAATATCGGCCGTTGGAGGAGATTCGCCGGGAGCACCCTAAAATTGAGGCGGAGCACCTGGCCGGGCGCTTTCCCGAAGGGATCGTGGACAATTTGCGCTATGTGCTGCAGCAGTTTGGCAGCGACCCGATTATTGTGCGCTCGTCCAGCCTGTTGGAGGACAATTTTGGCTTCTCGTTTGCGGGTAAATACAGCAGCTACTTTTGCCCCAACCAGGGTACGCCGAAAGAAAATTTGCGTGATTTGCTGGATGCTATTCGCCGGGTTTACGCCAGCACGATCAACCCGGACGCCATTTTGTACCGACAGCACCACGGCCTGATCGATTATGATGAACGGATGGCGGTGCTGCTGCAGCGGGTGCGAGGGAAGCGATACGGCCGTTACTTCATGCCTTCCATCGCCGGGGTAGGCTTTAGCCGTAATCCGTTCCGCTGGCACCCCAAAATCCGCCGCGAGGATGGCTTTTTGCGCATCGTGTGGGGCGTGGGCACCCGGGCTGTGGACCGGGTGGACAACGACTATCCCCGGCTCATTTCCCTCAGCCACCCGCAGCTGCGCCCCGAATCGACGCCGCAGGCGCAGCGCCAGTACGCCCAGTGGTACGTGGACCTGGTGGACCTGGAGCAAAACAAGTTCACCACCCTGCCCATTAACCAGGTGCTCAACCGCGACTTCCCTGACCTGCGCTACATCGCCTCGCTGGACAAGGGCGAGTACCTGGAGCGCATTCTCTCCGTGGGCGCGCTGGACACAAACGATCGTTTTGTGCTGACGTTTGAGGCCCTGGTGCGCGACCGCAAGTTTGTGACATTGATGCGCACCGCGCTGACGCGGCTGGAGGAAGGGTACAAAACCCCGGTGGATATGGAGTTTACGGTGGAGATTTTGCCGGGACGGCCGTATCCCGACTTTAAGCTGCACCTGCTGCAATGCCGCCCACTTAGCCAGCGCGCCAACGAAGAAACCGTCAAGATTCCCACCGACGTGCCGCCTCGGCGCGTTTTGTTCACCTCGCAGGGGTTGATCCCCAACGGCCGTGCCGAGCAAATTCGCTACATCATTTTTGTGGACCCGGAAAAATATCGCCTGATTCCCGATACCCCAACCAAGCTGGAGTTGGGCCGGGCGATCGGGCGGCTGAACAAGCTGCTGGAAAATGAGTCATTTATCCTCATCGGGCCGGGGCGGTGGGGCAGCACCAACCTGGAGCTGGGCGTCCGTGTGAGCTACGCCGACATTTACAACACCAAGGTCCTCATTGAACTCGGCGTGGCCCAAGACGGCAAGCCGCCGGAACTGTCGTATGGCACCCACTTTTTTCAGGATTTGGTCGAATCGGGCATCTTTTCCCTGCCCATCCCGCTGCACCTGGAAGGTGCCAGCTTCAACTGGCGCTTCTTCCGCCTGGCCCCCAACAGCCTGGCCAACTTGCTGCCGGAAGACACAAAGCTGGCCCCCTACCTGCAAGTGATCGACCTGCCGCGCATCACCAAAGGGTACCGCCTGAACGTCTTGATGGATGGCGCTACCAACGATGAAGCGATTGGCTACCTGGTAAAAAGCACCCAAAATGACCAGGAAAACGGTAAACCCCAGTCGTCGTTGGGGTATCCGTTTGCCGCGTAGGGGAGGTGAGGGGGTGAAGGGGTGATACGGCCGTTCTACATCAGTACACACCTACAAATTCATCCCGCGTGGGACTCCGTGGCGTTAATCAAGACATCTCTTACCCATTGATTCAAGCTTTTGCCAGAAGACGCCGCCGCTGCGGCCAGCTCCTCGTGTACCTCGCTAGGAACTCGCAGATTAAACTTTCCCGAATACTCTTTTCTCGGTTCAACACCATCTTCCTGGCACATTTCCAGAAATACCTTTAGAGAAAGCTGTCCTTCTCGTCGCAATCCGTCAATATCTTTGGCATAAAAGTCTGCGCCACCGTTGAGACCAATAAATTCCCCCCGAAACAGTTCAATTTCCGGATCATACTGAATCACCGCGCGATAGCCGTCAATTTCCATAATATTCATCATGGTGTCACTCCGTTTTCTTCCAGCCAATTGCGAATACTGGTCACCGCTCCTTTATCCGTGTCCGGCGAGGGATGTGGCCTATGAAAAACTCTCCGCTCACCAAACAAGCGCACACCAATGCGAGCCCCTTCTCTTTCGCTAATTTCCGCACCTAGAGCCACAAACAAGGCTTCAATATCATTCCACTTGATATTGCCACTCACAGGTCTGGCAAAAATACGCTCTAGCGTTTTTTGGTGTTTACGCTTCATGGCTAAATGGTACTGCTTTTTGGTACCGTGTCAAGATGATTTCTCATAATATTCAGGCCACCATCTATTTAAATGCTCTGAAAAACGCTGAAACCAATTCCCCGCCCCCACTAAGGAAATAAAA
>CAUJGI010000125.1 GCA_963169155.1 Chloroflexota bacterium | reverse complement strand
GGCTGGCAGGCGCGGTCGATACGCTGATCGCCGAGAAGGCGGAAGCAAAATCAGCCCGGCATTATGGGGCGGACTATGTGGTTGTGCCGGGGGCGGGGCATAATGTGATGATGGAGAAAAGCTGGCGGGAAACGGCCGTTACCATGCACAACTGGCTAGCGAAGCAAGTGTAACAAACAGAGGCGTGTTCCCCACCGCATAATAACTTTCCCCAGCGCATGACCGACATAACACGGCCGTTTCCCGCCTGACTTCGCGTTCATTGATAATCTCTTCGCCGCATACGTCGCAAGTCACGCGCACCCCGGCCCGGCTGATAATTTCTTTGATGGATTGCGTCAGGGCAACCGATTGAATACCAAACATTAAATCATCTGGCATTCTCTGGTAACCAAGCAAATGTCCTTCCCA
This sequence comes from Chloroflexota bacterium, assembly GCA_963169155.1. GTDB lineage: Bacteria > Chloroflexota > Anaerolineae > Promineifilales > Promineifilaceae > Leptofilum. Next base: position 5,558 of record CAUJGI010000125.1, on the reverse strand, counting down.
GCGATTCCGGGCTTCGGAGGCAAATGTCGGTGCGAGTTCACGAATGGATGGCAGCGGATAGAGACGAACTGCCGTTTCCGTCTGTGTATCCACAAACGTAACGGCTGTCTTGCCAAAATCAACGATCCGCAGCGTGCGTCGCCCCACCCAGCAGTTTGTCGCCACAGACACACCATCAGCAAAGCACCCATCTGTTTCAACAATACTCAGCAGCCGCTTGTTTGTTTGCGGTAGTTCTAATGCCAATTGTTGGCCCGCCAGTATCCCCATACGTGCCCCCAGCACCTGCCGAGGACAGAGGTGACGGTGTAAGGCCGCGGATTGTTCCAAAAGTGAGTTAAGGTAATCAGTCATCAGTTATCGGTAATCAATTGAGGTTCGGTGCGGAAACTGTCCGGCTGACGGTGATGAACGGCGTGGATTTGCGTCATCGCAAATGGCTGTCCTAGTAGCCATAACGCAATCAGGGCGCAAAAAAGCTGTGAACTTAGCTGCGGTGCATAGCCTGCCGCAGCGAGAAGCAAGATGGCCCAAGCCAGCGTAGGTTGCATCTGCCAGTTTGCCAGGACGGTGACCCCCACCAGCCACAGCGTCAATACGTAAACCGGCCAGGGCAGAAAGAGCGTTAGCCCGGTTGACCAGATAGTGAGGATGCCGGTCATCGCTGGGTCACGCCAGAAGCTGAGGGCAAAAAACAAGGCTGGTACAGTGGCTATCAGCCAATGCCGCCGGGAGCGACTACGGCCGTATTCCCCCCACCAGACCATTACACTACCGACCACAAAGCTCTCGCCCACATTAAACAAGAATGTGCTAAATGACGGTGGCCCTGGCCAGCCAAGCAGCATATATAAGTTAGGCAGCAGCTGTACAAAAAGACCGGCCAGCAGGGCGCAGGCAGGGAACAGCACGACGGCCGTTCCCCACCATCTCCTCTTCTTCTCTGGTTCCGCCACCTCCTGCCCATAACGGTGACCAACAATCAGGAGGATAACAGCAACTATCGCAAAAAGTTGATAGGTCAAGGCTACCCACATTGGCGGGACAATGAATAAAAACAGCGTACTTAATCCCACCAGCCCTACCAAGGCTATCGGTAGAATAATCGCCTGGCGGGTTCGCCAGGCCAACCAAAGTAACAGGACAACTGCCAGCAAAGCCACAAATGCTGCCGACACCAGGCCAATTCGGTTAACGGCCGTATACACCGCAATCACCAGCGGCGACTTGGGCACATGAATCGCCGCCCGCGTCAAAGTGCGCACCAGCAGCCATTCAACCAATGCGGCTACAGCCAACCATTTGTAAACCATTTGCTGATTCATCATGATTCTCACTTCTTAGGATCTGGCAGCCTAGAAAACACCCAGATGCCAGCAGCTACCCCAACAATTGCGCCAAAAACGAGCAGCATGGGGACAAAGATGTAAGGCAGCCCCTCTAGCGTGTTGGCGGAGGATTGTCCCCCGCTGCCGTCGGTACCATCAGGCGCCGCGGCACCGGTTGCGCCGCTGGCAGCAGCTGGCTCCCCAAGCTGCAGCGAAATCCACTGTGAGGTTGATTTTTGCCCGTTGCGCTCTTCATTAGCGCCATCCCAGGCCGCAAACGCTAGCTGGTAAACCTGATTATTTTCAAATTGAGCGTCTTCGGCCGCGGGTGACTGCAAATCACGGGTAAAGATGACACGCCATTTGCCGTCGGTAAATTCACCATGCCCCAACACATTTTGCATCTCGGCTGGCTGTGAGGTCAGCGAGCCAAAACTGCCCGCAATCAAATCTTCCACCGGTGAGGCATAGGAAGCGCTGGCAAACAGGTTATCAGCGGCCATGGCCGGCACATAGTTGATATCTTCATAGGATGAAACTGGCGCAATTGCGCCCGCTTCGGTGTCGGCAAAGGTATAGCCGTCTACGTACATATCCGGGTAGACGTCGTCCACGTCTTGCCGGGTGGCCAGTCCTGCCTGCCAATCCGCCTTCCAGTGCCAGATGTTCACGTTGCCGCCCTGCTGCCCCATACAAAAGAAGGGCTGCCCTTCTACGAGGGGAAACTGGATCGCAACAGCATCGGCAAAATCTTGCACGCGCACGGCCGTATCATCCATAGTCTCATCTTCCCACGTCACCAAGAAGGCGATTTGCTCGTCGTTGTACAAAGCACGCACATCCACTGCTTTCACATTGGCGTCCGGGAACATCGGTCGGGCTACGATTTGGGCGCTGAGGGGGATGGAAACGGCCGTTGACTCCTCCCACACCGCCGATGCCACATCATCCAGCGGTAACGCACCAGCCACTTGCGCCGCTGCAATCGTAACGCCCTGGCTGCTTGCCAGCGGGATCTTGAAAAACGTCAACATCCCGGCTAGTGCCAACAGAGTAAGCAAAAAAAGTCGAGATCGTGTGATCATAATCTACTCCATCAGAGGAGACTAAGAGATTGGAGATTTTGCCTCACTCCCCAACCGCAAGTCTCTAATCCCCAATCTTTAACCAACATCCGCCGCCCGGATAAATCCCTGTTCGCCCAGTCCGGCCACGGCGCAGTCGGCGCAGGAAAAATCCGGATCAAAAGGCGTATGCTGCACATCGCTCAACTGAGGCGTGTCCAGCGACACACCCAGCCGCTCAGCGTCAGCCTGTACAAAGTCGGCGGCAAATTGAGCCAGCACTGTATAAAGCGAATCGGGCGCATTATGTGCCACGCCTTGAGCAAACAGGCCAATCCAACGCCCTAGATGGTCTAGCAAAAATTTGCCTTGCGCCGCCTGGCAAATTTCCAGGTGTTCAGGAATACTTGTTTCCAGGGCATAGGCTTCCTTTAGCGCCAGAATGTGCATAAATTCTAGCTCCACTGCCACGTGATCCGGCCGTTCCCGTTTTTGGCCGCCTAGATTAAAGCCAAAGGCGCGGTAAAATCCGGCGATGTCGGCCATTTCCTGGCTCTGGCGGTATTCGTGGGGCAGGCCGTACTCCGTTTCGTAGCACAACGAACCGGCAATACCAAAGGTGTGGCGGTGGGCAGCCTGCAAATCGGACAGGCTGGCAGTGGGGAGGTTCGGTCTGACAGCGAGCCAGCCCAACGTCCGCACAATAGGGGGTATTAAGGCAGCGTCCTCTGTCCAGTTTTCACGTGGGTACAGGAAGGCTTCGGCTAAAAAGCCATAGACTTGCGCCCGACGGATTGCGTTTTCATTGTTCATCTCAATCTCCAATCTCTAAATCGAGTTCAGCCGCTCTTTCGGCCGTTCGTGCAGCGGTTCCACCACGCTTAAACGAGCTACTTCCCGCCCTTTGGCGTCGAAGCCGATAACGGTGTCATCGTACATCTGCCACGCCTGCCCGTTGCGCTCAATTTCCCGTACCAATGGTCCTTCTTCAATCTCAAACTTGAAGACCATCGTTTGGGTGGCGCGGAACAACTGCATCAAGGCCAGCGTGGTGCGCGAGGGAGCACTGTAACGCTCGATGGCCTGGTCCACGCCGGGACCAAACATCTGCCGCAGATACGGCCGTGGTGCCCAACGCGGCGGAATGTAGTAAATATTCGGCTCCGTGCCGAACTGCGGGTAAAGTGGCAGGGCAAGCTGCTCCCCACGAATCAGGTAGTAGAGCGGGTTTTGCAAATCTTCCACCCAGGTGCCATCTTCCGCAATTTCTACCAGCCCGTTCAGCCGAATCTTGCCGGGGCAAACCGCCATGCAGCGCGTTTCCATGGGTACGCCGTCGCTCAAAGGGTCATTACCTTCAACCCGTGGGTAGCAGCCGACGCATTTTTCGCTGGTGTGGGTGGTGCCGCGATACATGGATTTTTTGTAGGGACACTGCTCCACGCATTTGCGGTAACCCCGGCAGCGGCTCTGGTCAATCAGCACAATGCCGTCTTCTTCCCGTTTGTAGATCGCTTTGCGCGGGCAGGCGGCGGCACAGGCGGGATAGGTGCAGTGGTTGCAGATGCGCTGCAAGTAGAAGAACCAGGTCTGGTGAACGGGCAGCGCCGCTCCTTCAGTAGAAATGCCCAGCCGGTCGCCCTGGTATTTGGTGGCGGTGTCTTCGTAGAAATTGGGGGCGCTCCACTCGTTGTCGGGGGGGAGGTAGCCAAGCGCCTGATTGCCGGTGTTTAGCTCCGTTGCCGCTTCGGTAACCGTCATGCCATTGTAGATGCCATAAGGAGACTGCTCACCCGTTTGTGCCGGATCCCATTCCGCCGACCGCCCTGCCGTCTGGTGCGCCTCGTCCAACTGCTGCAAAATTTTCACATCCCAATACTTGGGGTAGCTGCCATAGGGCTTGCTTTCCACATTGTTCCACCACATGTACTCCTGTCCTTTGGAGAAAGTCCAGGTGGCTTTACAAGCCCCGGTGCAGGTCTGGCAGCCAATGCAGCGATTGATGTTAAAAATCGCGGCAAACTGCCTGTTGGGGTGCGCTTCTTCATATACATATTCCATCGGCCGGCCTAGCTGCCAATTGTAAACTTCTGCCATTGGTTGCTCCTTGTTCGCTGGATTGTAACCATGCTATACTTTAGGCCAATTCCAGAAAGTAATGATCCCAAAATCAGGCGTATTTCTGGAATTGGCTAGAGGCTTTTTCGGAAATTCAATGATCCAATTTGTCCCGAAAAAGCCTTACTCACAATCATGAAGGAAAGGTGCTATGTTTTTATTTACCGGTATCATCTTCAAAGAAAATGAGGTCTTTTGCTCACTTTGCCCGGAATTAGATGTCGCATCGGTGGGAGACACCCCCGAAGCGGCGAAGGCGATGCTGTTAGAGGCCGCTACCCTGCATCTTGAGGGAACCATTGAAGATGGTTTGCCCTATTTGCGCCCTGTACCTGAGGCAGAAGATCCCCGGCAAACAGCGCCTGAGGCTATCGTTGCAGTTTTTCATTTCAAAGTAGACATCGCTGTTCACGCTTATGCCTAAACTTCCTCTTGTTAAGCCACGCCAGGTCATCACCGTTTTAGAAAAAGCCGGATTTGTGCAGGTACGCCAACGGGGGAGCCATTTGCGCCTGAAACGTGGCAATCTTTCTGTTACTGTACCCATCCATCCAGGCGATTTACCACCAGCTGTTTTGCGCTCCATTTTGCGCCAGGCGCACATGACGCCGGAAGAGTTCCTCGAACGCCTATAATTTCCATTGAGCGCATGTCTCAGCAACTAAATTTTGCACCCACACTTCCCCTTTTTTCTGGTAGATGCGGTGCGTTCCCAGGTACAGCGGGCTGGTGAAGAGGGTCATGAGCTGCTTTTCGTGCCAGCCAAGCAGGATGAACTCTTCAATAACAGCCTGAGCCATGGCTTCAGTTTGCCCTGGTTCACCGGGGATGACCATACCTATCAGTTCGTAGGGGTCTTCTTCGTGAGCGGGCAGGGGCACGCCCAGGTCTACCGGTTGGTCAATCATGGTTAAGGGGATGCTATTCATCATGCTCTCCTGTTGGTTGCGTATCGAGCATGGTAACCACCTGTTGCCATTTATGGATGAGGGTGGGGATACAGGCAGAGCAAACGGATAACGGCCGTTCCTTATACGACCACATCATC
>CAUJGI010000124.1 GCA_963169155.1 Chloroflexota bacterium | reverse complement strand
AAACTGGAATGCTAGGCAGTTCTTGCCTGATTGTCTCACCGCCTTGCTTGATCTAAATTACCCAAAGCTCCAGATTGTGGTTGTAGACAACAGTTCAAGCGACGATTCGGTAGAACTGGTGCGCCAGAGCTTCCCTGCGGTTAAGCTGATTTGCAGCCAGGCAAATCAGGGCTTTGCGGCGGGCAACAACCTGGCTTTGCGCCGGGCCGATACCGATTTTGTCGTGTTGGTCAATCCAGATGTCATTGTTGATGCCGATTGGCTCCATCAGCTCATTTTACCCATGCAGGCAGACGAAACAGTTGGCATCACGGGCAGCAAGCTGTTTTATCCGGGGCGAACACTCATTCAACATGCGGGAGGATACATCACCTCTCCGCAAGCGCTGCCAGGGCACTACGGTTTGCGGGAAAACGATACGGGCCTGTACGATGAAATGAGAGACGTAGATTATGTGATTGGCGCGTCCCTGGCGGTGCGGCGGGAAGTCATTGAGCAAATCGGTTTAATGGACGAAGGATTTTTCCTTTACTTTGAGGAATGTGACTGGTGTGCGCGCGCCCGGCGAGCCGATTACCGGGTATTGTATGTGCCGCAGGCAACGGCCGTTCACGTTGAATCCGTCACGGTTACCCGGGATAATGTGGGCTACTTTCAGACCTTCCACACCAGCCGTTGGCGGTATTTGCTCAAACATTTTCCGTTAGAAGAAGTTTTAACAAAAACCGTGGCGGCAGAAAAAGCATGGCTGGCCACGCTTCCCCCTTTGCATCGTCATGGCGCGGCTTATGCTTACGGGGCAACCTATAAAAAGTTAGCGGAAATCTGGCGGGCGCGGCTGCGAGACAAAGCCATGGCGGCCACACCTGACGAACAAAAACAAATGGCGCTGGCTTTAGAAGCGCTGCGTACCCTGGCCTGGCATTCACCTTTTTTGGAGACAAACGCGGCCAACGACAGCTCGCTTTGGCGCAAGATGACGGTGCGGGAACGGCCGTTCATTTCCCACCTGCCACTTATTGGCCAAGGCGTTGCCTGGCTGCGCACGCTTTGGAACAATGTGGCCGCCAGGTACTACTTGCAGGCGCTGCTGCAGCAGCAAAATGAGTTAAACCGGCGCGTCACTATCTACCTCAACCAACACCAGGAAAAGTTAAAACAGCAGGATAAAAGTGGGTTAAGCGTGAGTCAGACTGTAACAAAGTTACAAGCCCAACTCAGTGAAATTGATCAACAAGTCCGTGCCCTGGAAGCACGCTTTACCCGGCTTGCGGCCAGGAAATAAATATAGATGTCTGCCCCAATTGTTATTGTTGTTATTGTGCTGGCAAATTCCGTTTTAGGCTGGCTTTTTCTAAAGCGCCTGGCCATTGATCGCCACATGGCGGCGAACCATATCGAAACAGCTTTTGTTAGTCTGACCTTTGGCGTCGCCATCATGGGATGGGTAGCGGTTGTTTTGGCAGAAACCGGCACCTTTTCTCTTGCCTGGCTAAGTTTGGCGTGGCTCGTTTTGATTATCATTTTAGCAGCGGCAAACTGGCGAAAAAGAAGGCAAGGTCATGCACCGGTTCAGGCAGTAGATGCGCCAATGCCCTCAGCACGTCTGGCGGTTTTGCGCTTACGCTTTATCCCTGATTGGCTGGAATATGCGGTGCTTGGGGCGTGGCTTGTCCTGGCAACCTGGCTCTTTTTTCGGCCGCATCAGTATGCCAATGGCGCGGCCGATGCGGGCGTGTACATCAATTTGGGCGCCGAAATTGCTCAGAACCAAAGTATCGTCATTCAAGACGATTTTTTGGCGGAGCTAGACCCGGCCTTATATCCTGCCTTTTTGCGGCCCCTTACCAATCCTGTAGCACCCGCTTATTTATTTCCGGCCTTTTACGTAGTTGGGGAGTCTAGGGGAGAAATTACGCCGCAGTTTTATGCGCTCCATCCGGTCTGGCAGGCCACAGCATTTGTGCTGGCCGGAAATGTGGCAGAAGCGGTGCGGGCAGAACTGCTGTTGACCGGTATGTGGGGTTTGTTGGGCTGTTTAGCTGTCTATTTCACGGCGCGAGAGATTGCTGGCTGGCAAACGGCCGTTCTGGTCCTGGCCGGTATCACGCTAAACGCGCTGCAAATCTGGTTCTCTCGTTATCCGGTCAGTGAAGCAATGTCCCAATATTTGCTCTGGACTGGATTATGGAGCGTAGGTGTGTGGCTGAACGGCCGTAACCACCAACCCATCTGGGCGCTCCTGGCCGGGCTTAGCTTGGGGCACTTTTTCCTGGCCAGAATTGATGCTTTGTTTATCCTGCCCATTCTTGGCCTTTTTGTCATCTGGTTGCTCTTAAAAGCCCAAGAACAACCCACTTTCTGGTGGTTTGTAGCACCGTTTGGCCTTTTGGTGATTCATTCTCTGGTTCATGCCCTTACCCAAAGTCGACCTTACTTCTTTGAGCTGTTCAACTTTGCTGTCCGGCTCCTCACGGCAAATCCTGCACTGGTTGTCGGCATTATTCTTGTCGGTTTGAGTGCTGTGGCCATTTTGGGGCGGTTTCGGGGTCAGTTCGCCCATCTAAACCGTTACCAACGGCCGTTCCTCATCGTGGCCGTCAGCGGGCTAATCTTGTTTACAGGCTACCTCTGGTTCATTCGCTCGGCCATTGAACCGGCCGCACCCTGGCAAGACCCCTTCAGCACCGGGCTGATTCCCCAGGTAAATCATGAAAATCTGGTTCGGTTGGGCTGGTATCTTTCCCCTCTTGGGGTGTGGTTGGGCACTTTTGGCATTGCGCTGCTCATCTGGCATTTTGATAGGAAAACGGCCGTGCTTCTGGCCGTCACCCTGGTTTACTCAGGCATCTACCTCTGGAACATTCGCGCTAATCCCCACCAAATTTATGCCATGCGCCGCTACGTGCCCACCGTCATGCCGCTTTTCATTCTGGGCGGGGCCATCGCGATTGGCTGGCTCACCACCCACCAAAAACGATGGCTTCAAGGTGCTGCATGCCTGCTGGCTTTGGTATGGCTGGGCAGCCTGGCCTGGTCAGCGCGTGGGTTTGTCAGTCAGGTGGATCACCCTGATTTGGTGGCCCAGCTCAGCGACCTGAGCCAGGCGTTTGATCCCGGTGCCGTACTGATCTTCAACGATCCAGCACCAATCGGTCAGGGTGATATTATTGGCACGCCGCTGCGCTTTATCTATGGCCACGATGTGCTGACGCTGCGCGACATGACCCAGCTGGATACCGTTCTGTTCGACGAACAGCTGCGCCAGTGGCAGCAAGCCAATCGCTCGGTCTACTGGGTGATGGTTCCCAACGGAATCGAGTGGCCCTCTTCAAGCTGGCAAATAGAACCGGTGGGCAGCTACGCCATCCAAACGACCGCTTTGGAAAATGTGTATGATCGGCGGCCAACGGCCGTTACCACCCAAACCTGGCAGGGGCAAATTGGCCGCGTTGTGCCTCAGGAATAAAGCCGTGAAAATCGCTTACTTCTCGCCCCTCCCCCCGCAAAAGTCCGGCATAGCCATCTACAATGCGCAGCTGCTGCCCTTTCTGGCACAGCTGGCCGAAATCACCCTTTTTGCAGACCAGCCTCAAGAGAGCGACCCGGCGCTGCAGCAGCAGTTTACCATTAGGGACATCCACAATTTTGCCGGTCCCCTGGCTGAAGAATTTGACGTTTGCCTTTACCAAATGGGCAATAACGTTAACTACCATAGCACCATTTACCGGACGTTGTGCCGCTATCCCGGCATAGTTACCTTGCACGATCTAAATCTTCATTCGTTTTATGGCGAACTGCTGATGAAGCAGGGACAGTTTGCCGCCTACACGCGCGAGATGGCCTATGCCTATGGTCAGGCTGGCCTTCAGCACGCCCGGCAAACTCAGTTTGAGAGCGGCCGTTATGATGTAGAACGGTTCCCGCTGTTCGACCGCATTGCAAACCTCAGCCTAGGGCTTATCGTTCACAGCCAATATGCCAAAGGAATCGTTGCCCGACGCTGCCCCACGAAGGTCATCGAGTACATTAATCTGCATCAGCTGCCCCCTGCGCCTGATACGCCCACTCAAGCAGAAGCGAAAATCCAGCTTGGCTGCCAGCCAAACGAGCTGGTGTTAGCATCCTTTGGCTATCTTGCGCCAGAAAAGCGGCTTGATGTTGTGCTGCAGGCGTTGGCTAAATTGCAAACGCGCCTGCCCCTGCCGCCGTGGCGGTATGCTTTGGTGGGGCAGCCCGTAGGCGGCTATAATATCCAATCTCGGCTGCAAGACCTTGGCCTGGCCGATCACGTAAGCCTGGTCGGTTACGCCGATGAAGGCGTTTTTCAAACTTATCTGACGGCAGCGGACATAGGGATCAATTTACGCTACCCAACCCGTGGTGAAACATCCAGCACTTTACTGGGATTGATGGCCGCTTCTAAGCCGGTTCTGGTCTCTAACGTCGATTCGTTTAAAGAACTGCCCAACACGGCCTGTGTGAAGATAAATGTCGGGGCAGGTGAACAGGCAGAGATCGAAGCGGCCCTGCAGCGGCTTTTTGCGCTGGAAAGTGAGCGTCAGCTTATTGGCCGGGAGGCGTTTAAATTTATCCGCCAGGAATGCGATCCGCAGATAACAGCCGAAAAATACATGGCGTTTGTGAAACGGATCGCAGGAGAATAATCTGTTGAATATTTTTAGTGTAAGCGCTGATGAACAAGATGTGGAGGTTTTGCTGGGCAATGTAAACAAGGCGCTGCAAGCCTGGGAGTCTGGCAAGACGCTGCCGCTTGATTTGTCGTTGCTGCTGCATGAAACGGGCAAGGTAAAGCAGCAAGCAGCCCAGCTGCGCAGTCAGTGGCAAATAGACGGCCAGGCGGTCATCCTCTCTAACCGGCCAGGCATTGGCCCGTGGGTTATTCGGTTTCAGCAGCTGGTGCGCCGCTTCACGTGGTGGTTTATAGAGCCAATTCTGCAGCAAATTCGCGCTTTTCAGCGGAATACGGCCGTTGCAATCACCGACCTCGTAAACAGTCAGGAAGATTTGATCCAAACCGGCCAGGATCAGGCAGCAGAGCTGGACGCCCTGCGCGAAAAAGTAGCTCAGCTAGAGGCAGTGCTCAAAACAAGCGGAGCATCAGCAGCCAACCGTGAGTAAGATTTGGCCGTCCACCACGATCATCATCTTAACGTGGAACGGCGTGGACTATACGCGAAACTGTTTAGAGTCCATTAAAGCCCACACCCGGCTGAATGGGCAGACCCAGGTGATGGTGGTCGATAACGGCAGCACCGATGGGACGCTGCCTTACCTGCGCCAGTTGGATTGGATTACGCTCGTGCAAAACGGCCGTAACCTCGGCTTTGTCAAAGGCAACAATGTCGGCATTCAAACCGCCCCGCCAGGCAACGATATTTTGCTGCTCAACAACGACACGCTGATACGGCAAGATAAGTGGCTGGACGAAATTCAGCGGGTGGCCTATTCGGCCGATGATGTGGGAATCGTGGGCTGCCGCATGGTGTTGAGCGACGGCCGTTTGCTCCACGCCGGGGCCTACATGCCGCAAGACAGCTTTTGGGGGCAGCAAATTGGCAGCCTGGAAAAAGATGTCAATCAATATGCGCTGGATCGTGAGGTAACGGCCGTAACCGGAGCCTGTTT
>CAUJGI010000123.1 GCA_963169155.1 Chloroflexota bacterium | reverse complement strand
AAGGATACCAATTGACCAGCCATCGGAGATGATGTGGTGCATGGTGAGCAGCAGGATGTGGTCGTCTGGCTGGCGCTTGAGGAGCCGGGCGCGGAAGAGCGGCCCGTTGGCCAGGTCGAAGGGGGCCTGGGCTTCGGCGTCGCTGTGCTGCTGCACGGCCGTTTCCTGTTGGTCTACGTCCATTCCGGTAAGATCAATAATCGGCAAGGTCATTTCCAGCTGGCTTTGGATGTGCTGTTGGGCACGGCCGTTGTCAGCCACAATGCGGGTGCGCAAACTTTCGTGCCGGTCCACCACGGCCTGGATGCTTTGGGTTAGCGCGGGAATATCCAGATGCCCTTGCAGGCGAACGGCCGTGCGCAGGTTGTAGGCGGCATTGGCGCTGTCTAATTGGTGCAAAAACCACAGCCGTTCCTGACCAAAGGAGAGGACGGCCGTTTTGGTTTGCTCTTTAGCTTTTTTCTGCTGCAGAAGTTTCTGCAGCAAGGCACGCTGCTCATCCGGTGAAAGACCCTGAAGCTGCTGCGCTACTGATTTATCCATAATTATGAAATCCTAAAAAAGTAAACAGAAGACCCTCACCCCAACCCTCCTAGGGAGAAGGTTAGGGTGGGGGTCAAAAAGAACGGAACTTTTCTAATTCCCCGGCTGTAGAATTAAAGTTGATTCCGTTACGCCCTCCACATCGGCTTCGGAGTAGCCCATGAGGAATGGCGAACCTTGTTGCCACAGCTGAACGACATCCTCCCGGTGCGGGCTAAGCAGGTTCATGTTTTGACCTGTGGAACCCAACATGACTGAGTTGCTATAGTCGGACATATCGGTAATGTGGCGCGCGCTGGAGACAATCCAGACAGCGAATGGATTATTCCAGTCATAGGAATTGGTATAGACAGAGAAATTGCCGCCCCGCATCGGATAGGTTTGCGAGTTGAAGAAATTCTTGAGCACCGGTACCTGGCTAAATGGTTGATGGGGGAAGGTAACGGTGTGAATCCGTCCCCACTCCCAGTTGGCAATGTCGTCGCCTTGCAGGCGCTGCAGCCAGTCTACAGCCTCAACAAAGCTTTGCTGGATGATGTCGTCGCGCGTTTCCACTTCGGGGGTGGTGATATTGTCGAACCAGAGGTGGTTGGGATCCTGCATCATGTCTACCAGCATCGGCACATGCTGCGTGGCATGACGTATGTAGTGCCCGCTGATGTACCATGCACCCAGGCCGGGATCGAACTCATCGAGCTCGTCCGAGATAACGTTGCCGAGGAAGCGCAAATGCCACGCTTCGTACAAGGATGTTCCAGCCCCTTCGATGTCGGTATGCAGGTCCCAATTTTGCAAAGCAGCCAAAGCTTCCTCTTGCAGGGGCGTTTGAGCCTCGATGATATCCAGGTAGGGCATGAGCAGTTCAGCCTGGGGTGAGTACGTATCTTCCTGAATCAAATCCATATCTTCGACGGTGAGTGGCGCGTACTCCTGCAACAAATCTTCAATTTGCTGTGCCCGGTAACCGGGCGTATAGCCGTCGCTGATGTAGTAGGGGTAGCCTTCTGGCTCAATGCGGTTATTCGCCGAAACCAAAAATCCCTGCTCTGGGTTGTAGCTGGAGGGCAGCTCTTCAAAGGGGATGTACCCTTGCCACTCATTTTCGCTGGTCCACCCTTCAACGGGAAGACGGCCGTTGCCATTTGGCCGAATCGGAATCTTCCCAACAGCCTGGAACCCAATATTGCCTTGGCGATCGGCATAAAAAATGTTTTGCCCGGGTGTGTCCCAATGAGACAAAGCCTCACGGAACTCCTCCCAGTTGGATGCCTTATTGAGCGCCAGGATGGAGGTGAATAGCGTGCTGCTGTCATGCTGCACCCAGCGCATGGCCATTGGATGGGCAATGGTTGGCTCCTGAAGGATGTAATTCATGATTGGGCCGTGTTGCGTGACGTAGATGTCGACCACAACGGGATCTTTGCCACGTACCTCTACCGTTTCCTGGATATGTTCCAGGTCCAGCCACTCGCCATCGTACTGGTACTGGGTGGGTTGGATCGTATCGTCCAGCCGCTCAATATAGAAATCTTGTGTATCTGGTCCAAGGCTGGTCAGCCCCCAGGAGATATCGGCATTGTGACCGGTGATCACCCCCGGTACGCCGACCAGCGTGAAGCCAACCACATCGTATTCTCCGCCATGCAGACCCACCGCATGCCAGATTGAGGGCATGGTCAGACCGATGTGAATGTCATTGGCCAGCATAGGCAGACCGCTTTCCGTCATCGAGCCATCCACGACCCAGCCGTTGCTGCCAATACCATCCACAGTGGTCCCCAAAACACTATTGATCTGGATAAGTTCGGTCAGGTCAAGATTTTTCATTCCACTGTAAAGGTTTGGGTCAACAGGCGCGGTAATCGGTGAATCTTCGGCGGTGAAGGGGAACAGCATCTCCATGGCTTCTGGCCCTACGGCGTCGAAGACCGAGGCGCGTACCAGCTCGATATAGTTGTTGGCGCTTAGCTGCAAGGAAATAGCGTTGCCCCAAACGATAGAATCCACGGGCGTCCACGGTTCAGGTTCAAACCGCAGGATTTTGTATTCAATGGGCAGCGCATTTTTGTGTTCTTCCAGGTAGGCATTTACGCCGTCGGTGTAAGCAATCAAGATGGCTTTGGACTCTTCGTCCATCTGCTCCCAGATATGTTCGGCTGCGGGCCGCATGAGCATGTTGCGGTTATACGTGTCGGTGGAAAGGGCCTGCTCACCCACAATTTCCGCCAAACGGCCGCTTGGCGCGCGACGGAATATTTCCATTTGGAACATACGGTCCTGAGCGGTGGCAAAGCCCTGGGCAAAAAACAGGTCATGATCGTTTTCGGCGTAAATATGAACCGTGCCCCACTCATCACGCACAATTCTGGTCTCTTCTTGCAGGCCAGGCAGTGCCAATGTGCCCTCTGTTTGCGGTAAGGCGAGCCGCATTGAAATGTAAATGTAGGCGGCCAGCCCAACAATCAGTGCCACCAAAAATAGGCTGATGCCTAAGACCCATCTTTTTCCCGATTTCATAGTTTCTCCTCTCCTATTGGACTCTGTTGTCATGACCTCAACTTGATCTTTTGTGTGGGTTACGGCCGTACTTCCGCTTGTGTCACCTGCTTCTATTTCCTCGTCGTCTGGAATTGCATCTGGAATATCGTCCTCAATAAGACGCGTTCGGGGATGCACATAGGCAAAAATCATGATGATGAGATTGATAATTCCGGTCACGATCATCAAAAAACCAATGCCACGGCCGCTGCCCACGCCGATGATTTGCCCCACGCTGTTGGCCAGAATGCCATCCACCTCCAACAGGGGTTGGAAGACATAGTCAGACAGCGGCCCGGCCAAAATTTGCCCCAGGGGGAAGAACAACGCGGCGGAAATGCGCAGCGTGGCAAAGACACGTCCCTGGATGGTGGTAGGCACCTTTTGTTGCCAGATGGTCATCAGTGAAGCCCCGGCAATTTGAGAAAAGAAGAGATACATGGCCGCGGCAATGGCAATGAGCCAGGCATTGGGTTGCAGGCCACCTAACAGCAGCAAAATGGACCGCAAAAAGCCAAAGATCAAAAAGCCGTTCATCTTGCGCTTGGGGCCACCCCAGAGGCTCATTGTAATGGCCCCCAGCAGCGCGCCGACGCCGGAAACGGCAAATACCCAACCTAACGTCTGGGCGTTGGCAAACCCCAGCACGATGGGGGCAATCAGCACCACCACCATGCCCTGGGTAAGGTTCAGCACAATCGCCAGCAGCAGCAGGTAATACATGCCCACCCGCTCGCGAATGTACTGCCAGCCTTCCTTGGCTTCTTCGATGTAGGTGGACCACCGGCTGCGCCCGGCCCTGGCGACCTGGGCTGCCACACCCGCCTCTGTTTCCCGCGCCGGATTGGGAATACGAACCACAAACAGCACAATGACGGCAAACAGGAAGGTAGCCAGGTCAATTTGGGTGATCCCTTTTAAACCAATAGTGACCAGCAGCAAGCCGGCAACAAAAGGTGCTACGATGCGGCTCATGGCCGGGCCAATTTGCATCATGCCATTGGCCCGCCCCAACCTTTCTTTGGGCACCAATAGGACCACTGTGGCCTGGCTGGCCGGTTCCTGAATCGCGCCAAAGAGGGAAATGGCCGCCACCGCAATGTAGATGTGCCAGGTTTGCAGCTGATCGGTTAGCACCAGCAGCAAAATAGCCAGCGTGCTGAGCGCCGCACCAAAGTCGCTGAGGATCATCGTTTTGCGCCGGTCCCAGCGATCAACCAGCACCCCGGCAAAGGGGGAAATGAGTATGCCCGGCAGGCCGTAGAAGAAGGTGATGAGGGCAAATTGGGTGACGGAAGCGGTTTGTTCGTAGGCCCAGACGCGCAGAGCAAAGCCGGTCAGCCCTGAGCCGATGATCGAAATCATCTCGCCAAACCAGATGGCGTTAAAGACGTTCTGTTTGTACTTGGGCGTAAACCGGGTGGTGGGGCTAACGGCCGTTTGGCTCATCTTATCCTTCCTCTGCTTCTAACAGCTGGCTTAACATGGCGGCCACGTCAGCGTCTGACAGGTCGTCGATATTGATGTCGGGTGCGGCCGTTTCGGTGTTGGCTTCGTTGAGGGGGAACGGCCGTTCCCCATGTGGCGCTTCGTAGTTGTCTGGCAGCTCGTAGCCAAACTGCTCCGCCAGCTGGCGCGTGCTGGGGTCCAGGCGGCGCGGCAGGGTAATCTCGCGCCACGTGTCGGCCAGCGTGGGGTCGATGCCGGTGTGGGTCAGAATATTGGGATCGCCAATGCCACCCATCATGCGTTCGCGACGGCCGTCATACGGGGTAATCAGGGCCGGTTCATAGGGCAGGTTCATCAGCTGGCACAAATCGCGCATGATCGTTTCCGGCTGCTGCACCAGGTCTTCGTAGCGCACAACCCGCTGCCGCACCGGGTCCACATCCTTGAGGAAGGTGGAGAGGTTGCGGTTGGCCGTGGCCCAAATCGTCTCGGCCACGATGTACGGGTCCGGGTTCGGGTCTTCAAACAGGCTGGAGCTGAACTGCTGGTCCAGCCGCACCCGCAAAAACGATTCCATCATGGCGTAGGGATGGCGCACCAGATGAATGTAAATCGCGTCGTCAAAAATTTGTTCGGCACGGCGCAGCGTTTCCATGTCCATGGCGTAGGGCGGCGTTTTGTCCACCACCAGCTGATCACCTGCCAGGGTTTGCAGGCGGTGGTAGACGTCGGGCACGGTGTGGTTTTCAGCCACCAAACGCTCAATTTCGGCCCAGCCCTGCTCCGGCTCCAGCTTCAGCAGTTCGACCAGCGCCCAGTGCAGCCCTTCGGCTGGCCAGGTAAAATCCTGGCCAAAGGCGACGTTTTGCTGCCATTCGTTCATGTCTTTGAAAAAAAGTAGCGAAATTTCCGGTGGGCAGAAGATTTGTTTGTGCCCGGCCAGCATCACGCGGAAGAGCGTCGAGCCGGAGCGGGGGCTGGAAAGGACAAAAAGCATCCGCTTGTTTTTCTTTGTGGGCGGGATGAACGGGGCGCGGTTGTAAGCGTTGTCCCGGTGTTCCTTGATGGTGTAGGCTGACAGTGGCTTGTCCGTGGCGTAGGTGGCCAGGTTGGCCATGCGATCCTGCTGCTGGTAGACAAATTGGGCCAGCTCGGGCAGTTTGGGTGTGCCCAAAATTTCGTGTGGGTAGAACTGCACCTTCAGGTCACGCTTGAGGTTCCACATCAGGTCCACGGCCGCTAACTGCAAATTAAAGCCGCTGAGGTCACCATCGGCGGGAATCTGATCGGGGGGAATGTTCAGCCCGTTGGCGATTTTCTGGCGCAGGTATTTTTCCACGAGCAACGGCCGTTCCACCGGGAACGCCTCTTTCAACTGCTCCAAAATCGGCTTCTCCGATGCAGCGCCGCTGGCCAGCCCGTCGGCGATGCCCTGGGCCACCCCGGCGGCGGTGGCATCGGCAAAGAGCTGCTGGAGCGAAAGCTCCACGCCAAATTCGTTGTGCAGCTGGTTGCGCAGCTGGGTGGCCAGCAGCGAGTGGCCGCCCAGCTCGAAGAAGTTATCGTCTACGCCAATCTTTTCAATGCCCAGCACCTGCTGCCAGATGGCCACCACACGCTCCTCGATGGGGGTGCGCGGGGCGACGTATTCGGTCCACAGCGCGGGACGATCGTACAGATTTTTGTCTGGCGCGGCCGCTTTTTGCTGTCGTTGAGCGATGCGCTGCGGCAGGTTGGCGGTGGAGATGAGGAGGATGTCGGTTACGGCCGTACCCACTGCCCGCTCCAAAACAGCAAACCCTTCCTGCCGGTCCAGCGCCAGCTGCGACAGCTCGCCCATGACCGGCATATTGGCGTCCTGGTCAAACTTCCAGACGTCCCAGTTCAGCGCCAGCCAGGGGAAGGTGCTGCGGCGGTTAAGCTGCTGCACCAGGGCGTTGGCACTGTGGGCGGCGGCGGTGAAGGCGGCAAACCCTACGCCGCCCAGCACGGTAGACAGCGCCGAACTGACCACGCAAAATTCTAGCGGCAGGTCAGCAATCACCTCGGCCAACACTTCCAGGCTGGTTTGTTTGGTGCGGAAGAAAATGTCGCTCTGGGCCGGTTTGATTTCGGCGATGGCCTGGAAGGCCTGCTGCCCGGCGACGGTGGGGGAGTGGATCACTCCGGTGAGCGGGCCGCATTGCGCGATGCCCTGAGTGACGGCCGTTTGCAACGCTTCACCATCGGTCAAATCGGCTTGCAGGGTCACCACTTTGCTGCCGGTGGCGGCCAGTTCGGCCAGTTGGGTGGCGCTGGCAGGCTGTGCGTCAAGCAGCAGGAGGGTAGCGGCCGTTTTCTCGGCCAGGGTGCGGGCGATGTCGTAACCAATGTCGCTCAGGCCGCCGGTGATGAGGTAGGTGGCGTTGGGGCGAAAGACGGCCGTGTGCGGCACAGCCAGCGG
Source organism: Chloroflexota bacterium (assembly GCA_963169155.1). Classification (GTDB taxonomy): domain Bacteria; phylum Chloroflexota; class Anaerolineae; order Promineifilales; family Promineifilaceae; genus Leptofilum. The sequence continues at coordinate 1,730 of CAUJGI010000123.1, read as the reverse complement.
CGCGGGCACCACCGTCGGCAGCCAGCGCTTGCGACCGCGCAGCGACACCTGGGGCGCGGGCGTCGCGGCCCCGCACTCGGCCAGGATTTGTCTGATGATGAAGGAAAAATCCGCAGATTGCGCCGATTGGCGCAGATTTTTTGCGGTGTTGTTTGTAGCAGCGATGTCAATGATCTGGCTGGTGAGCTGGGCGTATTCCTGCGGCATGGTCTGGCTAAGGCCAAACAGGGCTGCCTGGGCCGGGTCGAGCGCCTCCGTGTCAGCAACGGCACACGCTTCTCGCGTGACGATGTGAATGTGGGCCGCATTGCTGGCTGCGCCCGCCGCTTTGGCCAGGTATGCCAGCGGATAAAACGGCGTTTCCACCACTGCGCTCCACAAAAAGAGAATGTGCTGCGGCGGATGGGGCAGCGCGGCAAAAAGCTGGGCGTACTCCGTTTCGTCCGCAGGATTCAGGGTGAAGTGATTGCCTTCCTGGTCCCAAGAGGTGCCGGGCCGTACCCGGGCCACCGACTGCCCGGCGGCTTCCAGCTGGGCGGCCAGCAGCGGCCCCAGCGTGTCGTCGCTGAAGATGAGCCAGGAAGCGGCCGTTTCCGGCGCGGCATAAGCAGGCAGAGGGGGCGCGCTTTGCCAGCCGGGCAGGTAGCCCCACTGGCCGAGGTCGCTGTTTTTGTGGAGCGCCTCGGTTGGCGTCTGGCTGGTCAGGCTTTTGGCCTCAATCCAGTACCGCTTGCGCTCAAACGGGTAGGTGGGCAAGATGACGCGGCGGCGATTTTCGCCCTTGTGGAGCGACTGCCAGGCAACGGCCGTCCCCGCCAGCCACAATTGGCCCAACGTCTGCTGCAAGCTCTCTGGGGTGACCATGCCGTCTGCAGGCAGGCTGGCAAAGTGGGGCGCACGCAGCAAGTCGCCCGGCAGGTGGGTGGTGATTTGCCCCAGGAAGAGCAGCTGACGCGAGGGCTGCTGCTGCAGGCCGTTCAACGCCGTGGCGAGCTTTTCCGCCAGGTGATCGTGGCTGCTGTTTTCCAGTAAATGGCTCCAATAGCGGAAGGTGTAATCGGGCGCGCCCATCCAATTGCCGTGCTGGGTGGAGAAGATTGGCAGTTCGCCCGTCTGGGCATGGATGTGATCCGCCTGGAGGGCGAGCAGTTCACCTGCGGCCGCCAGCCGTGCGCCATCGGCCAGGGAAATGACCCCCGCCAGCACAGCGGCAGTAATTTCCCCGCTGCCAATCCCCAGCACCGATTCGGGCTGGACGCCCCACGCCTGCCACGTTTTGGCCAGGGCAAACTCCACGGCAAAGGCGGCAGCAGTGGCGGCAGCGCGCGGCGATAACGAATTGCTGTTTTGCTGGTCCACCGGGTAAAGCAGGGTGCGGATGTCGATGCCGAGATACGGCCGTAACAATACCGCACACGACTCGATCTGCTGCCGGAACACGGCGTTGCCTTCGTATAGATCACGGGCGGTATTGGTCACCACCCCCGCGCCGGTGCAGAGGAAGGTAAGCGCTGGAGCGGTTTGCAGCGGCACGGTCTGGCTGGTGTACTGCTGGTTTTGCAGGACGGCCAGCGCTTCGGCCGTGGTGGTAGCGGTGAACAGGCGGCGGTGGGCAAACGGCTGCCGTCCGACCTGGAGCGTGTAGGCGACATCGGCCAGGTTCAGCTCAGGGTGCTGCTGCAGATGGGCGGTCAGGTGGCTGGTGGCTGTTTCCAGGGCAGCGGCCGTTT
>CAUJGI010000122.1 GCA_963169155.1 Chloroflexota bacterium | reverse complement strand
ATGAAGAACGCTGGGTTCGGGTGAAAACGGCCGTAAATGACATGGTTGGTATGCCCCCGATTGATGTCTACAAAGTGGGTGAAGTCTACTTTGTCATCGATGGCAACCACCGCGTCTCGGTGGCCCGGCAGCTGGGCCGCGACACCATTACCGCCCGCGTGACGGAAGTACACCTGCGTGTCCCACTCTCCCCGGAAGATGACCCGGATGAGCTGATTTGCAAAGCGCGCTACGCTGAATTTTTGGAACAAACCAACCTGGATGTGCTGCGGCCGGAGTCCAATTTGCTGCTGACGTTTTGCAGCCAGTACCAGCTGTTGCTGGACCAGATCGAGGCCCATGCCGAGCTGCTGGCGGAAAGAGGCGAAAGAGTGGAAGCGGCAACGGCCGTTGCTCGCTGGTACGACGAGGTATACAAACCCGTCCAGCGCCACATCCGCGCCCAGGGCATCATGCGCCTATTCCCCGAGCGCACCCAGGCGGACATGTACATCCTGTTCTCGGAGCGCCGGGCCGAATTGGAATTATCGCTCGGCTGGGAGATTGAGCCGGAAACGGCCGTGTCCCAGCTCTTCAGCGAGAAAAGTGAGCGAACCAAAGGGTTGGCCGGTCGGCTGCGGCAGGTGCTGGTGCCGCCGGAGCTGATCGAGGGGCCGCTGCCAGGCCGCTGGCGCGAGTTTCAGGCCACGCGGCAAATGAACCGCTTGTTTGCCGATTACCTGGTGAGCATTCGCGGCAGCGCCTCTGATTGGCCGATGCTGGACGAACTGATCCGGCTGGCCCAGCGCGATGGCGATCGCCTGCTGGGGCTGCACGTGATTGAAAAGGAAAGCCAGCGGCAAAGCTCTGCGGTGGCGCAGATTCGCGAGCGGTTTTTAGAGATGTGTGCCGACGGGGACATCGTCGGCGAGTTTGCCGTAGAGGTTGGTTCGGTGCGGGAGACAGTGGTGAAGCGAGCCGCCTTTGCCGATTTGGTAGTGCTGAATTTGCAGCATCCGCCGGGGCCACAGCCGCTGGCCCGGTTGAGCAACCGCTTTACCCAGCTGGTGCAGCGCTGCCCGCGCCCCATTCTGGCCATTCCCAGCGGTTCGCGGGTGATGTTGGGAAACACGCTGCTTTCTTACGATGGCAGCCCCAAGGCCGACGAAGCGCTGTTTGTGGCCGCTTACCTGGCTTCGCGCTGGCCCATTGCGCTGACGGTGGTGACGGTGGAGACGGAATACACGGCACCCGCCGCGCTGGACAAGGCCAGGGTTTACCTGGAAGGGCAGGGGGTGCAGGATGTAACTTACTTGCTGTGCCAGCCGCCCATTGCCGATGCTGTGCTGGCAACGGCCGTTGAAAACGACATTGATTATCTCATCATGGGTGGCTTTGGCTACCGCCCCATGATGCACTTGATGTTAGGCAGCACCGTCGATGAGATATTGCGGCGCTTTAAACGGCCGATTCTCATCTGTCGGTGAAAGTTGTAATGGTTTATGAGTTCTCAAAGTTCTTATTACTACCAGTCAGCAGTGGATGATTTTCACCAGGCGCGGCGTCAGGCGGCAATGCAGCAGCTGCTGGCCCGGTTTACGGGTGAGTCAACCGAGCTGCTGTCTTACGATGACATTCGCAAAAAGCTGAAGGTTACCAACCTGCGCGAACGCGGCCTGCAAGACATTCCGGTCGATAAAATTATTGGCAGCGTGGGGCGGTACAACGATTTTACCCGCAGCTTTTTGCCCAAAAGCAATACCAGCGAAGAGCGCTGGGCGCGGGTAAAAATGGCCGTTTCCGACATGACAGGCGTGCCGCCCATCGAGGTGTACCAGTTGGGGGACGCTTACTTTGTCATTGACGGTAATCACCGCGTTTCGATTGCTCGCCAGCTGGGCACGCCGACCATTTCGGCATATGTCACCGAAGTGAAAACGCGCGTCCCGCTGATGGTGGGCGATAATCCCAACGAGATCATTTGCAAGAGCCGGTACGCCGAGTTTTTGGAGCGAACCAACCTGGACAAGCTGCGGCCCGAGGCCGACCTGCTGATGACGTTTTGCGCCCAATATTCGGTGCTGCTGGACCATATCGACGTGCATCGTTATTACATGGGGCTGGACTTCCAGCGGGATGTTGCCTACGAAGAGGCCGTGGCTCACTGGTATGATGAAGTGTATATGCCGGTGGTGGAGATGATTCGGGAGCAGGGCATTATTCGGAATTTCCCCGAGCGCACGGAAGCGGATATGTACTGGCTGCTGGCGGAACATCGCGCCGAGCTGGGTGAGGCGCTGGGCTGGGAAGTGGATCCGGGTACGGCCGTTACCGACCTCGCCCGCAAAAATAAACCCGGCACCGCTATCTCGCGCGTCCTGCAATCCGTGGTGCCCGATGAACTGGAAACTGGCCCCGCGCCGGGCCAATGGCGCGAGGAGCGCATTGCCAGACGGGCCGCCGACAATCTTTTTGATGAAACGCTGGTGGCTATTTCTGGCCAACCAGACGACTGGCGGGTGCTAGACCAGGCGATTTTGTTAGTGCAGCGGGAAAACGGCCGTCTTCGTGGCATCTACGTGGCGGACCCCAAAGATACCGAATCCGAGGCGATCATTGAACCTATTCGTCAGGAGTTCAACCGGCGCACGAGTGAAGCTGGTATACCGGCCAATTTTAGCGTTGAGTGGGGCACCGTGGCGCGGCAGGTGGTGGCCCGGGCGGCCTATTCTGACCTGGTGATGCTCGCTTTGAACCGCCCGCCGGGGCTGTCTATTTTGGGGCGTCTGGCTTCCGGGCTGCAAACCATCTTGAAGCGCACGCCGCGCCCGGTGATGGTGGTGCCAACGGCCGTTTCGCCCCTGCAGCATGCCTTGCTGGCCTATGATGGCAGCCCCAAAGCCGAAGAAGCGCTGTTTGTCGCTACCTATCTGGCCAGCCGCTGGCAAATCGGCCTGACGGTGGTGACGGTGAGCAGCAGCAGCAACGGCAAGTTGGAAACAGCGACCCGTTTTCAGTCTCGCGCCAAAACTTACCTGGGATTGGCGGGCGTCACGGCAAACTATGTGGTCTCTGTTGGCCTCACCGCCCAAACCCTGCTGGAAACGGCCGAAAAAGAATCGGCCGATTTTATGGTCATGGGCGGCTTTGGCCTGAGTTCGATGAAAAGCCTGGTGCTGGGCAGCACCCTTAACCGCGTTTTGCTGGAGTACAAGCAGCCCATCTTAATTTGTCGTTAATTTGATGAACCCTTTTACTCACTTTCTCACGCAGTGGACAACCAATCGGGCTTTGACCCGATTTATCGAGCATTGGGATCGTTTGGAGCGATTGACGGTGCTGGTGCATCGCAAGAAGATGACGGAAGCGGTGGCCACCGCAGAATTTGCCGAAGTGTGGCCGTGGCTGCGGCAGCATTACGGGGCATGGCGGGATGGGTTACGGCCGTATTGGCAGCAAACCAAAGCCGCTGGTCTTCCTACCCAAACTGATCCTTTTGAGCTGCTGCTTGAACTGGATTCTCCGGCGGCGATTATGGGAAACTGGCGCGCCATGCAGCACCTGCCAGCGGCCCGCGAGGCGCTCAACCGCTTCATCCAAGATCAATTCCCCTCATAAACCCTTTTCTTCGCCCATAAAAACTTTGCACTTACCGGTAGAACCCATTAGAATGAAGGGTAAACCGTGTGTTATGTTTACCTCATAGAGAAGGTTCCATATGCGACAAAAACATTCCTTCAATTTTTTGATTGGCCTGTTGTTTGGTGGACTGGTTGGGCTGCTTTTTTGGTACTGGCAAAAGAGCACCTCGGCTGAAGATGGCGCTTTGGCGCTGCTGGATAAGCTGGCGGCTACGGAAAAGCGGGCGCGTCAGGTTAAAGAATCGCTAGAACGGGGAGAGGAACCGGATATGTTACGCAACATTCCCCTGCCCCCGGCTGGCAGCGAAGTGCCTTCCTTTTTATCTCGTTCGCGTGTAGAAAGTGAAAGCGAAACGGCCGCTGCCGATGATCTTACCCAGGTGAAGGGGATCGGGGATGTGTTTAACGGCCGTCTGCAAGCCGCCGGGATTACCACGTTTGCCAGTCTCAAGGCGCTTTCCGCCGCAGCGCTGGCCGATATTTTGCAAATCCGCCTGGGGCGCGCGGAAAACATTTTGGCTGAGGCCAATGCCATGTAGCCAAACCGTTGTGGGAGTGAGGTAGGGTATGACAGTTGAAGTAATTCTGGCCGCATTTGTTGGCCTGGTGACCGGTGCGCTGTTGGCGCTGTGGTTAGACAGTCAGACGTTGGTGCGGCGGGTTCAGGATGCCAATGCGGCGAAAAGCAAAACGCAGGGCGATTTACAGAAGTTCCAGATTCGGTATCGGGCTTTGGAGCAGGAACTGCAAACGGTGAAGATGGAGTCGGCAACGGCCGTGCAAGACACCACCCAGTACGAAGCCACCATCGCCCGGCAGCTGGCCGAAATTGAAGCCAGCCGTAACCAGCTGCAAACGACCATTCAGACCCACGAGGCGCTCCGCGAAAACTTGCTGGAATCCCAGGACCGGCTGGAAGATCTGGAAGGGCTGAACTTGATGGCCGAAGAAAAGTTGGCCGCCAGTGCAGCGGAAAATAACCGGCTGCTGGGCGATGCCCAGCTGCTGGAAGCCGAGTTGGCCCTGCTGGAAGCAAAGGTGGCGCAGCTCAATGACTCCTTGCAGCAGGCACAGCGCGACAGCGCCGAATTTGAGCAGAAAGCTGCCGCGGCTGAGGTGCAGGCCAGCGCCATCGAGGCGGAAAAAGATTTGGCCCTTACCCAACTGCAAGAGGCGGAGCTAACCGCCGCCGAGCAAAATGCCCGGATTGCAACCCTGGAAAAACAGCTGCACGAGGCCGAAGCAGTACGCCAGGAGTTGGGGGCGGCGAAGGAAAAACTGCAAACGGCCGATAAACACATCCAGATTTTGCAAGACAACGTGGAAGATGCCCACACCATGATCAACTACAGTGGCAAAAACGAGCTACAGCTCATTCGCGGCATTGGGCCTGCTTATGCCCGTCGCCTCAATGAGTTTGGTATCAACTCCTTTAGCGAACTGGCTAAATGTGAGCCACGGCAAATTGCCACCATCATTAAAAAGAAGAACTGGCAAGCTGCGGACATCCAGGATTGGATCGACGAGGCCAAGGCACTGGCCGCCCGGCTGGGGCCAGACGTGTAGCTGTCAACGAGATTGGGCCAATCTTCAAGATTGGCCCAATCTGATGGCCGTGACCAGTTCGCGAACGCGCCGGGCGGTTATTTGCGGAATGGCGTATTCAGATACCTCGGGGTCATTCCCCATCACCAGATTTGGATTTTGATAAACCATGCGGCTGGGCACCAGTTCGGTGCAGCTGGACCCGGCATGGAGCTCAGAAATGCCGGTGGCGGCCAGAAGCCCCGGCGCGTTTTGGGCGTTGATGCCGCCGCCCGCCATGATGGCCAGGCGGTCCCCGGCCCGCTGGTGCAGCTGGCGGATGAGGCTTTGGCCATGAACGGCCGTCCTCTCCTGCCCCGACGTCAACAACCGATCCACCCCCAACTCCAGCAAATCATCCAGCGCGGCAAATGGCTCCGGCGTCATGTCAAAGGCGCGGTGGAAGGTGATGGACAACGGCCGTGCCAGATCGATCAGCGCCTGGCAGCGCGGTTGGTCTATCGTGCCATCCGGCCGCAAAATGCCCAGAACCACACCAGCAACGCCTACCTCTTTGGCTGCCAGCACATCCTGCCGCATGACGGCAAACTCGGCTGCGCTGTAGCAAAAATCTCCGCCGCGCGGCCGGATAATCACGTGGACGGCAATGCTGAGCCGCTGCCGCACTTGCGACATCATGCCCAGGCTGGGCGTGGTGCCGCCCTGGGCCAGGTTGTCGCACAGTTCAATGCGGTCCGCGCCGCCTGCCTGCGCCGCCAGCGCCGATTCGATGCCGGTTAAACAAATTTCAATTTTGGTCATGAAAGAAAACTCAAGCGGAGAGCAGCCGTTTGAAGCCTACTTGTTCAAAATGTTTGTCGGTTG
>CAUJGI010000121.1 GCA_963169155.1 Chloroflexota bacterium | reverse complement strand
GATATTTGGGCTTCGGTGTGGATTGCCAGCTGGCTGCTGCCCGTCACCGCCGCCTGGATGCTGACGCAAAAGCTCAATAGCAATTTGCCTCCCTCGCTGTATCGCAACCAGGTGCAGTATTGGCTGGTGGTTATCGTCTTGCTGCTGGTGGGCAGCGCCCTGGGTTCGATTCAACAGCCGGGGCAGCCCGGCTGGCAGCAGGCAGGTGTGCTCATCATGATGCTGGCGGCACACACCGGCACCATCAGCCTGGCCAGCACCACGCTGCCCGATTTGCAGCTCTCGCTGCGGCAGCTGTTGAGCCGGGTTGTGAGCATCATCGTGGTGTTTGCCCTCACCTGGCTGGCGCTCACTGTGTTGGTGCGCGCCGTGCGCGACCTGCCGGAAAATACGCCGCAAAATGGCGAAATTTTGGTGCTGCTGGTGGCAGCGGCCGTTTTTGTGACACTTTTCACCCTGGTTAGCCGCTTCATTGACGAGCTGTCGCGCCGCCTCTTTTTGCCGGGTGCGCTGCGCCAGGAAGCGGTGCTGGCGGAGTTTAGCAACGCGGTGGGCAACCTGCCCGAGCCGGAACAGCTGGGCCAGCTCTTTTTGCGGCTGGTGCAGGCCAGCTTCACCACCGACGAGGCATGGCTGTTTACCGCCGATGATGGGCCAGGGGGGAAATTAATTTTACGGCCGTTAGCCAGCCTGGATAACACCCCGCTCGACACCCTCACCCTGGATGCCCAAAGTCCGGTCAGCCAATTTTTGCGCCAAAACATCGTGCCGCTGGTGCAGTACGATATCGATTCGCTGGATCGCTTTGCCGAAACGCCGGAAGCAGAGCGTGAGGTGTTGTCCCGCTGGGAACGGGTGCTCTACAAGCCGCTGCACGCGGGCGACAGCCTCATCGGCGTGCTGGCGTTGGGGCTCAAGTATTCCGGCGCGTCGTACGACCAGCCCGATTTTGACCTGCTGGAACGTATGTCCAGCCAGATCAGCCCACTGCTGGCCCAGGCACAAAACGTCTCCAGCCTGCGCCAGATCAACGAATATGTCTTCCACCAAAACCAGACCCTCACCCGCGACCGGCAGCATTTGCAGGAGCTGGTGGCGCTTTATTCGCAATTTGTAGACCTGATTTCGCCGGAGTTACGACGGCCGTTTACCATCCTCTCCCAGGAAGTCCAGCAGCTGCAAGGCAGAGATGATGCCACCACCCACAAACTGGCTACCCAGATCGATCAGCACATCAGCGACATCAAGCTGCCCATCGAAAAACTGATTGCCATCTCCAGCCGCATCCAGATGCGCAGCAGCTTCAACTTTCAGCTCACCCGCCTGGATGAAACGGCCCAGCAGGCGATTCGCAATCTGCGCACCATGGCCGAGGCGCGGCGGGTGGTGGTGGAGTTTACCGCCAGCACGCCGCACACCACCGTCCTGGGCGATGCGGACCAGCTGCTGGAAGCAGCCCAGCACGTGCTGCACAACGCCATCAAGTTCAACAAGATTGGTGGCGTGGTGCAGGTGGAATGTGGCCTGGCGGGCAGCGAACTGTTCCTGCGCGTGGTAGATACCGGCGTGGGGATTCCGCCCGAGCGGCTAGAAACAGTCTGGTCTGGCTTATCCAAACTGAAGGCAAATGGCAACGGCCGTTCCGGTGGATTAGGCCTGGCGCTGAGCCGCTTTATCGTCATGGCCCACGGCGGTCGCGTCGAGGCCCAAAGCAAATACGGCGCTGGTTCCGTCTTCACCCTCTTTCTCCCCCTCTACTTCGACGATTAAGAATTAAGCCACAGAGGAAATAGCGATCATTGTTCATCTGCGTTCATCCGCGCCCCCTTAAATCTTAAACACCGTTGCCTAAACGCAGACTAACTAACCGCCCAAAACCATTCCCCAAACCCCCAACATCCCCTATAATGCCCTCAGCAAATAGCCAATGGTCAATGGTCAACGACCAATGATCAATGACCGTTCACCGATAACCGACACCCTTATCACTTTTGACTTTTCACTTATCACTCAAAAACCGTGAACTTCACTACCCCTCTCGCCCTGCTGCTGCTGCTGACCGTCCCCTACTTCTTCTGGTTGGGGCAGCCGCGGCGTGCGGGGGGGCGGCGTTGGCGCGATTGGACCAGTCTGGCGCTGCGCATCCTCATCATGCTGCTGCTCATCCTCAGCCTGGCGGGCACCCAGCTGGTACGCGCCGCCGATGAGCTGGCCGTCGTCTTCCTCGTCGATGCCTCCGACTCGATCAGCCCGGCCCAGGCCGAAACGGCCGAATCCTATATCCGCACCTCCCTGGAAAGCATGACGCCGAACGATCAAGCGGCCGTTATCCTCTTTGGCGCCAATGCCCTCGTCGAACGGCCGATGAGCGGCCTGGCCGAACTGGCCCCCGTCAGTTCTGTGCCCCAGGCGCTGCAAACCGACATCGCCGAGGCGATCCGCCTGGGCATGGCCCTCTTCCCGGCTGGCTCGGCGCGCCGCCTGGTGATTTTGAGCGACGGCACGGCCACCGTGGGCGATGCCAACGAGGCGGCCCGGCTGGCGGCCAACAGCGGCGTGCAGATCAGCTACGTGCTGCTGGGGCGCGCAGCCACCGCCGCCGAAGCGCTGCTCACCAGCGTCAGCGCCCCCACGCGCATCAGCCAGGGGGAAACGTTCCGCCTGGACATCACCGCCGAGAGCAGCGCCGACATGCCCGCCACCCTGCGCGTCCTGTCCGGCGGCAATGTGGTGTATGAAGAAGCGGTGCAGCTGCGGCGCGGTGCCAACAATTTTGCCGTGCGGCTGCGCGCCCTGGAGCAGGAATTTGCCCGCTACCGCGTGCAGCTCACCCCGGCCACCGACACCTTCTTCCAAAATAACGAGCTGGCCGCCTACACCGAAATCACCGGGCCGCCGCGTGTGCTCCTGGTGGCCAACGACGGCACCGTTGCCGATGATGGCACCGCCCAGCCGGACGAATCGCCCCAGCTGCGGCAAGCGCTGGAAGCCACCGGCCTGGTCGTGGATCGCACCACGCCCGCGGATCTGCCCGCCAGCCTGGCCGAGTTGAGCAATTACGCCAGCGTCATCCTGGTGAACGTGAATGCCAAAAATCTGTCGCCGCGCAAGATGGAAGTGCTGCAAAGCTATGTGCGCGATTTGGGCGGCGGTCTGGTTGCCGTGGGTGGGCCGCAAAGCTACGGTGTGGGCGGCTACTTCCGCACCCCGCTGGAAGAAACGCTGCCCGTGGAGATGCAGATCAAGGACCAGGAACGCTTCCCCTCAGTAAGCATCGTCATTGTGATTGACCGTTCGGGCAGCATGAGCGCCATCGAGGGTGGTGTGCAGAAAATTCAGCTGGCGGCCGAAGGCGCGGTGCGCGTGGTGGAGCTGCTCAACGATTTTGACGAGATTGCCGTCTTCCCGGTGGACACGCAGCCGGACAATCCCATCGGGCCGCTGCCCGCCAGCCAGCGTGAAGAGGCCATCAGCCTGATCCGGCAGATTGGCGCGGGCGGCGGCGGTATTTACGTGCGCACCGGCCTGGAAGCGGCTGCGGCGGCCCTGGCAGACAGCCCCAACCAGGTCAAGCACATCATCTTGCTGGCCGATGGGTCCGATTCGGAGCAAAAAGAGGGGGTCGAACCGCTGATCGCTTCGCTGGTTGCGGAAGGGGTGACGGTTACGGCCGTTGCCATCGGCAATGGTCCAGATGTGCCCTGGCTGCAGCAGGTGGCGCAGTGGGGTAACGGCCGTTTCCACTTCACCAACGAAGCGGCTAATTTGCCCCAGATTTTTACGCAGGAAACCACCTCAATTCAGCGCACCTATTTAGTGGAAGAGCGATTTTTCCCCAGTCTGGTCAGCAATAGTCCGATTTTGGCGGGCATTACGGCCGTACCACCCCTCTACGGCTATGTCGGCACCAGCCCCAAAGACACGGCCCAGGTAATTTTGAACTCCGAACAGGGTGACCCGGTGCTGGCGGCATGGCAGTACGGCCTGGGTCGCTCCATCGCCTGGACCTCAGACGCCACCGGGCGCTGGGGGCGTGACTGGGTGCAGTGGGAAGGTTTCCCCGCGTTCTGGGCGCAGACGGTGCGCTGGACCATCTCACAGGACCGCGACAGCAACGTGGAGACAGTGGTGACCTACACCGATGAGCAGGCGACGCTGACGGTGGACGCGCGCGGCAGCAGCGGCGACTTCCTCAACAGTTTGACGATGGAAGCCAACGTCGTGGCCCCTGATGGCTCGGTGCAAAACGTGACGCTCAGTCAGGTGGCTCCCGGCCGCTACGAAGCCGAGTTCGCCCCGGAAACCGATGGCGCGTACTTCATCCGCGTGGCGGGTTCCGACGGCACAGAGGAAAATGTCGTGGGTCAGACCAGCGGCTGGGTGCTAGGCTATTCGCCGGAATACCGCGAGTTTGAGACAAATCCACAGCTTCTGGCAAACATCGCCACGTTGACGGGCGGGCAGGATTTGGCGGGGTTGGCAACGGCCGTTTTCGACCACAGCCTCCCCTCTGAAGCCACCACCCGCCCGGTCTGGACGTGGCTGACGCTGCTTGCAGTGCTGCTGCTGCCGGTAGACATTGCGTTGCGTCGTCTGGTAGTCACCCGGCGCGATTGGGAACGGGCCTGGGCCGCGACGTTTGGCCGTTGGCAGCCAGCCACCGTAGTCCCCGCGCCACGCACGGAGCAGGTATCGCGCCTTTTTGAAGCGAAGCAGCGCGCGGAAAAGGGCAGCTCGGCAACGCCGCCGTCGATGCAAGAGGCAAAACCAACCGTAATTTTGTCGCAGAAAGAGGGGGGGGATGGGGAACGGCCGTCTGCCCCCGCGGCACCACCACCAGCGCCTAAAGCCGCCAAGAGTGGCGATTCAGCCACCCTGGCGGCCCGCCTCCTCAAGAAAAAGCAGCAGCAAGATCAGGAAACGTGACATTAGCCACCCAAATTCAGGAAAAATATCACCTCTCAGCGTTGCCGTTTTTTTCATAATGGGCATAATTACTTAAAACTTGCGTGCACCACCATCGTCCTTGCATCGTTTCCCCATCGTAGTCCTTGCAAAAATCAAATTTAGGAGAGAGTGTAATATGTCAAAGCGTTACTTGGTGATTAGCCTTGTTGTTCTTTTGGCCGTCCTCCTTGTCCCTGTGGCCATGTTTGCCCTGAATGGTGGTTTGCCTCAGCTGGCTGAAGGTATTTCCAACGTGACGGGTGGTTATATTTGGACCGGTGGCTACATTTGGACCGGCGGCTATATTTGGACTGGCGGCTACATCTGGACCGGCGGTTATATCTGGACGGGATAGTCGTTTTATTCAACTAAACAGATTAGCCTAATACCAAAACGGCTGTGCAAAATTCGCGCAGCCGTTTTTTTATGATAGGAAGCGGTCTTTATGAAAAATCTTTCGCGTGAAAGTGTGATGCAGGCGATCTACTTCGTCCTCATTTCTCTGATCTGGCTGGTCATTGGCTGGACCTTACGCAGTCAGCTAATTTCCCGGCAAACCACCCTGGACGATCAGGTAAAACAGATTATTCAGCGCGACTTCCCCGGCGAAATCCCCAGCGATGAGGCGCTTTCGGTTGCGGCCGTTCAAGGCATGCTGAGTATTGTAGATGATCCGTTTGCTGTTGTGGTTCCACCGCCCAGCTCCCTAAAGTTTGCCGCCGATATGGCCGGGGAAACCGGGGTGATTGGTCTGGTGCCTAGCATTAACGAAGCCGGACAGATGGTCATCGAAACGGTTGTGTCTGGCAGTACGGCCGATCAAGCTGGCGTGCGGGTTGGAGATATTCTGCTTTCCATCGACGGCATTCCGGTTAATGCCGCCACCACGCTTACCGGCTCGGCGCTTCTTTTCCGTGGCCCGGTGGGGGAACCAGCCCACCTGGTAATTGAGCGCAATGGGGAAATCCTCAACTTTTCCCCCAAGCGAGTGGAAAGAGTCGCCCTGGAATGGGAAATTTTAGACAACGGCGTTGGTTATATTGCGCAATATACCTTTACCACCAATGTGCCGCAGCTGTTTGAGGAAGCCCTGACAGCTATCATGGGCACGAATCCCCCGGCCATTATTTGGGACGTGCGGTTTAATGGGGGCGGTTCCATGACGGTGGCGCAAGACGTTTTGAGCAACTTTATCGAAACAGGCGCTCTTTTTGAGGTGACGTTGAAGGACAGCCGGACGCAGCTTTTTTCGGCCAACGGTGGCGCAATTGCGCCTTCTGTGACTCTGTATGTGCTGGTGAACGAGTTTACTTATTCCGCCGCCGAAACCGTAGCTTCAACAATTCAGGAAACAGGCCGGGGCACCACAATTGGCTCCACGACGTTTGGCAAGGGCACGATTCAAAATACGGTTCCTCTGAAGGATGATTATCTTTTTGAGTACACCATTGGCTATTGGCACACGCCAAACGGTGTGTCGTACCAGGATGTTGGGTTTGAACCGGCTGTTGCCGCGCCGGATGATCCAGAAACGGCCGTTGACGAAACTTTGGCGGCGGCGCTGGCTCAAATCTCCTCTGGAAATTAACAATGTTTTGTTATCTTTGACCAAACAATCCTCTGTCTGCCTCGGGTGCTTACCGCGTGGGAAGACACTACTGGTACTAAAGCAAGACTTTACAGATATATATCTAATCCTATAGACTGACTAATACGATACACAATTCTGCATGATTGTGTTTGTTCAAATAAGAGCCATAGTTGGGCACGCTTCTACTAACTTTTCTGGCTGTTACGAAACGCTTCAAGGTTGTCTTGCATTTTGTCAAAACCGTAGTCTGCTCAACTTTGTCAAATTGCCCAAACGAGTAAAAGCAATCACTGTGAATAAGACAAGGTTTTACCAACCCTACTTTTTGTACTTGCTGGTCATTACGTTTGTTGGACTGGCGCTGGTAGTGGTTGGTTTGTTTCAGTTTCCTGGCTTTCAACCAAAGTCGGTGTTTCTCCTGATTCTGGCGCTGGCTGCTTTTTCAGAGCTGACCACCACCATTGTGAGCACGCCAGAACGGGGTATCGGGTTTGAGGTTGGTACGGCCGTTAGCATGGCGCTCATTCCCTTGTTTGGGCCTGGGGCGGCCGCCGTTGCAGCGGCCGTTTGTACCCTGGCCGTCTGGTTCATGAAGATTGGCAATCGGAACTCCTGGCGGGGCAGCTGGGAACCCCTGGCATTTAATGCCGGGATGCACAGCATTGCGATTTATGTGGCAGGCCTGGTTTTTGTCTATTTTCAGAAGCTGCTGGGGCAAGGTACGCTGTTTGGGCAAATGGCACCGTGGATTGTAACGGCCGTTCTTTACGACCAGCTTAACTTTGCCATGCTGATGGTTATCATTCGCCTGAAGCAGGGGCCAGGGGTCAGCCCGCTGGCGATGTGGCAGGAAAATTTGTGGGCTGCTCCCATCAACATTATGATTTTGGCGGTTGGCGGCGGCACGTTGGCCCTGGCTGTCGAGCAGTTTGGGTTAGTTGGCATTATCATTTTCTTTATGCCCATTGTGCTCTCGGCCTATGCGTTTCGGTTGTACGTGAGCCAGATGCAGGCCCATATGAACAACCTGGAGAGCATCGTGACGCAGCGGACGGAAGAGCTGCAAAAGGTGATGCAAGAAAAAGATGCGTTTCTGGCTGTGCTGACCCACGATATGAAGTCGCCGCTCACCAGCATCAACATGTATGCCACGATGCTGAAAGAATACCCACAAATCATCCAGCAGAAGCCCCACATGATCGATGCCGTTTTGCACAGCCAGGAGGCGCTGACGGACATCGTGAACAATATTTTGGACCTGGAAAAATTGAAAGCCGATGGTCAGGTACCGATGGAAAAGACGGATTTTGATTTTGCGGTTGTGGCCGAAAAGGTGTTGAGTGTGGTTCAGGTTCAGGCGGAAAGTAAGGCGATTGACCTGACCATTTCTGGTCTTGACCGGCATACCTTTGTCCATGCGGATCAAAATCACATGGAGCGCATCCTCAACAACCTTATTACCAACGCCATCAAGTACACAGCGATCAACGGCCGTGTTTCTGTCACCCTCACCACGCAAGACAATCGCCTCATTTTGCAGGTCCGAGACTCCGGTTTTGGCATTCCCGCCGAGGATCTGCCTCACGTGTTTGACCGCTTTCACCGGGTCGTCTCTCACCGTAAGCTGGCACCCGGCACGGGCCTGGGTCTGGCAATCACCAAAGCGCTGGTGGAGGCCCATGGTGGTAAAATTGAAGTTACCAGCGAAGAAGGCAAGGGAAGCTGCTTCTCTGCCTATTTACCGGTACTGCCCCAACTGCCGCATAATCAGCACAACACCAACAAGCTCAGCCCGCCACAGCACAAACAGCGTTTTGTGAACGCAGCGTGAAGGCACGTCAACAACCTTTTTTTCCTATTGAGATTAAGATTTATTTTACGAATAATTTATAGTCAAATGGGAAGCGAATTGGTTTCGATCAAAATGCTTCCCTCCATTCACTGCTTGAGTGCACAACTGCATTTTCAGGCAAACAAGTAGTTTGTAAACAGTATCTCTTTTTGAAGAGTTGGAGCCAAATAAAATACTGTTT
>CAUJGI010000120.1 GCA_963169155.1 Chloroflexota bacterium | reverse complement strand
ACTGAGGCCAAACCTGCCCATTTCTCTAAAACCTCGGTGCCCTTTGTGGCAAAAACTTAATTGATGGGGAGTTTGAAGGTGAAGGTGCTGCCCACGTTTTCTTCGCTTTGCACGGTAATCTCGCCGTTGTGGGCTTCAATGAGGCTCTTGACGATGGCCAGCCCCAGACCTGTGCCGATGGCCAGGTGGCGGTGGCCCTTGACACGACTGTAACGGTCGAAGATGGTGGGCAGTTCATCGGCAGGAATGCCGTAGCCGTTGTCTTCTACAGTAAAGACGGCGTAACGGCCGTTCACTTCCGTTTTCACCGATACCAAACCACTTTCGGGGGTGTACTTCAGCGCATTGGAGATCAGGTTCAGGATGACGCGCCGAATTTTGCTCATATCGGCCTTCACCATGATGGGTGACGGAATCTGGTCGTAGTTGAGGGTGATATTCTTTTCCAGCGCCTGGGCTTCGAGGGATTCGGCCGTGTTTTTCACCAGCAGCGCCAGATCAAAGCTGGCAGTTTCTAGCAAAATCGGAATCCCGGATTGCAGTTTTTCCAGTTCCAGAATGTTGTTCACAATCTCTAGAAGTGTGTCCTGGCTGTTCAAAATCACCTTGGCAATTTTGGTTTGCTGTTCGCGGGTCAATTCACGGTCGCGCAAAATGCTGCCATAGCCGCGGATGCTGGTCAGCGGTGTGCGCATATCGTGGGTTAATACGGCCAGGAAGGAATCTTTTTCTTTGTGCAGCGCTTCCAGCTTGTGGTTGGCGTCGGCCAGGGCCTGGGTGCGCAGCGTTACCATCTCTTCCAGTTTCTCCATCTGTATCTTGGCGTTATTTACCGTCACCCGAAACGAGTACGCCGATAAAATGATGGGCAACACAAAAATGGCCAGCCCCAGCAGGCCAAACTGGATCACGGCCAGGGTAATCAGGCCGCCACCGATGCTCATCACCAGCACATTCATGGGAATGGCCCAGCGATTTTCACGCCAGACCTCTTTGGGCTTCACCCCATTGGCCAGGTAAATGATAATGGAAAGCAGCCAGAAGTTAACCTGATCGCCCACGATGGCACCGATGAACCAGGGAAGGGCATCCAGCACAAAATTACCGCCGCCCAACGTCTGTCGCAAAAGCACAAACACCATGCCAGCGGTGAAAATGGAAACGGCATGAATACCGCTGTTCACCCCCAGCCGTTCTAACTCGTGGTACCAGTTCCTGTTTTGGGGGCGTAAACTGAGCAACCATAAACCGAGTTCGGCAATGGCCGCGGCCATACCGGCGGCAACCGGGCCATATAAACCGGCAACAGCAAAGCTAATGGCCCCACTGACCGAAACGCTCACATTGCCGCCGACGAGATATGTCATGGTGCTTTGCGTGGCGATCGCAAAGAACAGCAGGAGGAGGAGAATAGAGGGATTTTCGTATTGGGGGAATAAAATAAGGCCGCCCACGACGATAACAAGACCCAGCAAAGATAAAATGGCCGAGTAAAGCTGGCGCGTGTTGCTCAGACTCAGCGGCCGTTTTGGCACTTCTTTTTTGTCTTTTTCATCAATTGCAGCGCTCATTTCCCACCTACTGTAATGGATTTTGGTACTAAACGACATAGGAGAAAAAGGTGAACCCGGTCCTGGCCCATAAACAGAGGGTGAATTTTGTTAATTGCTTATGCCGAGAAAGTATCCTTTGTTCCTGAACGAATGGACAGGTGCGATAGGTGTGGGTGAAGCTATAATCGAAAGAGAAGTAAGGCGGTGATTAACGTTTTGCCTTATGGTAGAAGGTAGGCTCTGCTAATTTTGACAAATGTATAGCCCCTTACTACAATGAAAATGAGGCACATTCTGATTTTCCACATGGCCTGTCTCAATACCTCAGCAGTTTGACTACTGAAGACTTTATTTATCCACATTACAAAAGGAGAAACTAATGGCTTTTGAATTACCCCCACTGCCATATGCTGAAGATGCATTGGAACCACATATCGATGCACGAACTATGTCGATTCACCATGACAAACACCATGCTGCCTACACCAACAACTTAAATGCTGCTTTGGAAGGGCATGCCAATCTGGCTAACAAGTCCATTGAGGCGTTGTTAGGCGATCTGAGCAGCGTGCCGGAATCTATTCGTACGGCCGTACGCAACAACGGCGGCGGCTATGCCAACCATACCCTGTTTTGGAACATCATGAGCGCCAACGGCGGCGGCCAGCCTGGCGGCGAACTGGCCCAGGCCATTAACGAGGCCTTTGGCAGCTTTGACGCCTTCAAAGAGCAGTTCAACAAGGCGGCCAGCACCCGGTTTGGTTCTGGCTGGGCCTGGCTGTATGTTGACGGCAGCGGTACCCTGGGGGTTGGCTCTACCCCCAATCAGGATACGCCTTTGATGGAAGGGAATACCCCCATTTTGGGCCTGGACGTTTGGGAACATGCTTACTATCTCAACTACCAGAACCGCCGTCCCGACTACATCGGTGCCTGGTGGAGCGTTGTGGATTGGGATGCTGTGGCCAACAATTACGCAGCGGCCCAATAACCACTTTTTTATCTTTAGTTGTATTGCAAAGGACAGCTCTCGGGCTGTCCTTTTTTATTGGGCTGTGGGCTACTTTTCTTATAGCCGAAACAATTGACAAAGCAGTTTAGTGTGGCTAGAATGAACCCATTGACCCACCCGTCAATTAACAATTGGAAATCGACTCCATTCTCGTCTGGGTTGGGAATCAGTCAGAGAAACACCAATCCTGCACCTGTAATTGGCCGTTGTTATACCGGGTTGATTTCTAAATAAAACGGCCGTTTACAATACCAACAAAACCTTCTATTCAAAGCAAGGAGAAGATTTATGACTCATATAGTGACCCGTTTATGTTTGCGCGACACCGCTTGCGTAGACGTATGCCCGGTAGAATGTATGGTCTTGGGGAAGCCGGAAGAAGATTGGCCCTGGCTGTACATTGACCCCGACACCTGCATCGACTGCGGCGCCTGTGTTCCCGAATGCCCCTACGAAGCGATTTTCCCCGAAGAAGAAGTTCCATTCGACTTCGAAGCTCCGGCTGGTGTTTGGATCGCTAACACCAAGGCGCTTTTGCCAGATGGCGCTCCCTTCACGGGCGAGGTTGATGGCCACCAGGTTAACTTGAAGAATGCCAAGCAACTTTCTGGCGGCGAAATTTTGGACCTCACCGAAGATATTCCGGCGAATTACGATTTCTTCTCCGAAGGCCCGGGCTACGACGCCCTCGATTAATTTTAACGAGTGAGACCTGCTGCGACCGCAGCAGGTTTTTCTTTTAAAAAGCCGAATTAGCTTTCTGGCGCGTAATTGCAAAGGTGGCTGATTCGGTTTTTTTGTCTTTTCGATACTTGATGCGAGGTAACTATGAGTGATTACCGTGTGGAAAAAGATTCTTTAGGGGAAGTACATGTACCTGCCAATGCCTATTGGGGCGCGCAAACGCAGCGGGCCATTCACAATTTTCCCATCACTGGCCTAAAGCCGTATCCGGCGTTTGTCTGGTCGATGGCGGTGATTAAGCGGGCGGCGGCCGAAGTGAATTCGGACCTGGGCTTGTTTCAAGATAAGCAGGT
>CAUJGI010000119.1 GCA_963169155.1 Chloroflexota bacterium | reverse complement strand
GCGCCATCCACGTCGGCCGCTTCGTACAAATCTTTGGGAATGAGCTGTAAGCCAGCCAGGAGCAGCAAGGCCATAAACGGGGTGGTTTTCCAGACGTCAATCATGATCATGGCGGGTACTTGCCATGCTTCACTGGCCAGGAAGGGGATTTGTCCATTGCCCAGGCCCAGGTTTTGGAAGATGACGTTCATGAAGCCCACCCGGGTTGAGGCAAACATCCATTCCCAAATGCGGGAGGAAACGGCCGTAGGAATCACCCACGGCACCAGCATAAACACCCGCATCATGCCCCGGCCTTTGAAATTCATATTCACCACCAGAGCAATGGCCAAGCCCAACACCGTTTCAATAGCGACCGATATAAACGTAAATCTTAATGAATCCCCGATCGAACGGATAAAATCAGCATCCGTCGCTCCAATAACGTACTGAGTACCAAAAAGATTATATTGACTCAGTTCCCGATAGCGGCGTGGCTCACGCGGCAATACGCTAACAGCCGACTGGTATTCAGTTTCACCCGTCTCTGGATCGATAACCACGTTGCCCGCGTCGTCTACTTCTGGTGGTGCTTCGACGATGGTCATACTCAACAAATTGATGAAGTTTTCGCCACCAACAAAATCAGCTTCTTGACCACTGGCAAACACACGATTTGTTAAACTGTTGTAAAAAACCGTTCCCAGTGGATAAAAAGCAATGAGCAGCAGAATGACAAAAGTTGGTATCATCAAGTAGTAAGCAAGGCGCGCTTCACGCTTTGCCAGATCGCTGCCTCCACTCCCCTTTTTCGGCACAGATGCTGCACTCATACTTTCCTCCCAACTCTTCAAGATAGATATTGAATAATCAAGAGGCGAGAGAATGACTCTCTCGCCTCTTGTTGCACATGTTGGCTAGCCAATCATGCGCCTAAGGAGTTGTTTACTGATCCAGAAGGTCTTGCAGGTCCAGCTCCAAAACTTCGAAGGCTGTGGCTGCGTCCTGCTCGCCGGTCAAAACGGAGTGAACCGAGTTGAAGAAGGCCGCGGAGACATCAGAATATTGGGGTGCTGTAGCGGTAGACGGCCGTGCGACGGCGTTGATAAACACGTCATACAGGCTGCCAAAGAACGGTGCAGCTTCCAATACTTCAGCATCGTCGTACAGAGCTTTGATCGTGGGATTCAAGCTGCCTTCGATGGCGCGGTATTTCTGTTCATCGTAGGAGGCCATAAACAGCGCCAAACGAGCAGCTTCTTCGGGATGTTCGCTGTATTTGGAAACAGCCAGCTGCCAGCCACCCAATGTGGCCGCACCAGCGCCAGAGTCACCAGCGGGCAGCGGGGAAACGTCGAACAAACCAGCAATTACGCTGTCTTCGGCATTACCCAAGGAGTAGGCATAGGGCCAGTTGCGCATGAAGGCAGCGTTGCCAGCCTGCCACATGTTACGGGCATCTTCTTCACCAAAGGCGGTCACGCCTTCGGGGGAGATGGTGCCAACCCAGCCAGCGGCCTGGTCAACAATGGCGGCTGCCTGCGGGTTGTTGATGCTGATGGTGCCATCGGGTTCCACAATGGAGCCACCGTCGTTGGAGGCAATCCATTCCAGCGCGTCACAGGTAAGACCTTCATAGGCGTTGCCTTGCCAGACATAGCCCCAGAAGTCTTCATTGCCTTCAGCGCGTTCGCCTTCCTGAATGGTCATGGCCATTTCTTCCAGCTCAGCCCAGGTCGCGGGCGGGCCATCGTAGCCATATTTTTCCAGCAGGTCGGTGCGGTAGTACAGCAGACCAGCATCGGTGAACCACGGGATACCAATCAATTTACCGTCAACGGTGTTGTTTTCGATGATGGCATCAAAGTGGTCGGCAGCCACGTCGGCGGCACCATACTCGTACAGGTCAACGAAATGCTCGGCCAGGTCACCAGGCCAGATGACGTCGATCTGGAAGACATCACCTTCGGGGGATTGGGCTTCGAAGAGCTGGAGATAGGTGCCCAGACGATCTTCAACAAAGTCGGGGGTTTCTACAACTTCGATGCGGATACCAGGATTCTGTTCCATAAAGCGATTGGCAACCGCTTCAGTCAGCTCTTTTTCCTGACCAACGTTACCACCAAAGATGCGCAAAACGATTTCTTCGCCTTCGGCCATTTCTTCCGTTGCTTCTTCTTCGGCGGAGGGTTCTTCGTCTGTGGCAGCTTCATCGGTGGTGTCGGCAGTTGTGTCACCCGTGTCGGTTTCCGTCGTGTCGGTTTCTTCACCACCGCCACCGCAGGCAACCATGATCAGGGCGAGTGCCAGCAAGAGAGCCAGCAATTTAAATGTTTTTTGGTTTAACATGTTTTCTTGTCCTCCTAGGATTTTGTGTCTAAACCAATTTTATAAAGGTATTCATACAGTTTCTTGTTTGATTCGATCTCTTTTTTGGTTTACCTCCTTTTAAAACAGTTTTCCAGTGGTTTCTATGAATAGGGATGATGATAACTTTAGTACAGCTTTGCAGAAGTAAGTACCGAGTGCAGTACCTGCAGAATTCGGAACAAATTGATGCCAAACTGCACTTAGCCCAAACCTTGTTTGATGGGCTATGGCGCGGCCAGCGGGACGGTCGTCTTGCGCAGGATAAGTTCGGTGGGCAAGACGATTTCGCGTGGCTCAGGATGCTGAATGTCGATTTCCTCCAAAAGCAGTTTTGCGCCCTCGACGCCGGATTGAAACAGCTGTTGGCGAATGGTGGTCAGATGCAGGTACTCGGAAATCTCGATGTCGTCATAACCAATCACCGATAAATCTTCCGGGACGCCTATGCCTAACTCTTCGGCGGCCCGCAGCACGCCAAAGGCCTGGGTGTCTGAATAGGCAAAGATGGCTGTAGGGGGATCGGGCAGAGTGAGCATTTCTTTGGCCACTTTTTTGGCAATTCGTCGGCTGAGTTCACTCTGACGATGGTATTCGGGATGAAAGGGAATGCCCGCCTCGGTCAGCGCCTGCCGGTACCCCTTGTACCGATCGATTACTGGCTGGAAATTGAACGGATTTTCGTACATATGGTCACTTAAATAGCCAATTTTGCGGTGACCTAAGTCGATGAGATGTTTGGTGGCTTTGTAACCACCTTTTTGGTCATCAATGATGATATGGCTGAGGCGTGGATGGACGGCGTCTACCAGAACAGTAGGAATTCCGGCGTTCATGAAGCTTTCTACGGTGTTGTCTGTTGGTACGAGGGACATAATCAACAAGCCATCGACCCGATCACTACGCGCCATTTCGCGAAAATACCGGTCACGTCGGGAGGTTGTTTCCACGTTGTAGAGGATAAAGTCGTACTCGCTCTCGGCGAAGACGGTGTCTAAACCGCGCAATCTTTCCACGTAAGACGGCCGTACAAAAAAAGGTGCAATCACGGCCACAGTCATCGTCTTGCCCAATGACAATCGTCGGGCAATGGGGCTGGGTGTAAATTCCAACTCTTCTATTGCAGCTAATACCTTGCGCCGTGTGGCCTCACGTACGGCGGGATTTCGGTTGAGCACCCGAGAAACCGTACCAACGCCAACACCTGCTTTTTTAGCGACATCCCTGATGGTTACACTTGCCATCAGACTTCCCTTGCTAGTTGCTTATATTGTTTTTGGTATGAGGATTTTTGCTAAATGCTTTGAAGCTTCTCTTCCTAAAAGGTTCATATGGACCAATGGAACCGGTTCCATATAGGCGTCACTATACAATAAAGCCCAAAGGATGTCAAGGATTTTGAGCAGAATGTCCAAAAAATAGTAACCCTCCTCTTTTGGACTGGCAAACTTACCTTTGTCGACACCCTTTGGGCGGACCGTTACGGCAGGCTGTCCGGTTAGGTTCCTGGAAGCGTGCCTGGGTTGGGGAATGGCCATTCGCGGAAGTCTACAGTGCAGTCGTCGGTGTCGCGATCGTAGGGAAAACGCTCCAAACTGTAGTTGCTGGTGGTGACCAGGGGACAGCTCACCACACCAGGGTAGCTGCCGCTGCCGTAGGTGACCACGTCCACCACTTTGCCTGTTGGATCGCGCAAAATGACTTCGTCGCCACTGTTGCCCAGCTGGAGCAGCGCAGCCGGATCGCCCCAGGTGGGGTCATCGACGAGGTCGGGCACGCTGGGACTGGTGTTTAGAATTTCAAAGTCGGGATTTACATTGTGCTCGGCAAAAAAGGCGGTGGCGGCGGTGGCTACCACCAGCGTGTCACCGGGAGCGAGGCTGGTACCGGCCGGGAAGCGGCGCACATCCTCAAAATCAGTGGGGTTGACGGCGTCGCCCAGGCTGTAATTGCTCAGGTCAATGGGGTTGCCCGTTGGGTTCACCAGCTCGATAAATTCGGCATCGTCCTGGCCAAAGGGGTCGTACAGCACCTCGCTGATGAGTAGGTGCTGGGCCGGGCCGATGTAGTTGTTGAGCACTGCAGGCAAGTAGATGGTGGCACCCCAATCCCGCTGAAACATGTCCGCCAGGTAGGCGAAGGCGGCGTTGGACTGCACCTGCAGGGCCAGCTCCCGGTTGCCTTTGCTAGACTGCTCGCTGCCGTTGAGGCTGCCAATGTGCAGATAGCCCTGACCGTTTAGCTGCACCAGCACCATTTTGTTGTGGATGCCCAGCCCGGCGGGATTGCCGGTTTTGCAGGTCAGTTCGAGCGATTCGGTCTGGGCAATGCCGTTGACGTAGGCGCAGGTGGCGGTGTTGCTGGTGGCATTGCCCTCGTCGAACAGGCCATCGAGAAGCAGCTGCACCTGCGCGCCGCGTCGGGCGGCGTCGATGTACGCTTCTACGCGCAGGCTGGGATCGTTGGTGGCGTTCGAGGTGGTGTTGCCCCAGTACGGCCGTTCGTCCAACTGCTGCACCAACACCACGTCCCCCGCGTCAGCCTGGGCCACCAGTCCCAACAGCGCGTCGGCCGTGCGCAGGCTGTTTTCTGGCGAATGAACCAGCTCGTAGCCAAACGTGCCGTGGAAAACGGCGGGAGCGGCATGGCGCACAGTGTAGGTGATGCCACCCGAATCCAGCACGGGCACAAAGCCAATGGGTGGCCCTCCAATGTAGTTCGTGTCGGTGATGTCCACATGGTGGGCCGGGTCAAAATCAGCGTCGAACAGGCTTTGTACGTGGGCTACGACACCGGGGGCGTCGGTGACCAGCACCACGCCGCGCCGCCCCCAGGTGCCGTCGGCTTTGCTGTCGCTGGGCATGGAGTTGGGGCTGAGGTTTTCACTGCTGATGACCACCTGCTGACCGTCGATGAGGATGAATTTGGCGTGGAGAAAGCGGTAGCGGTCGGCAATGTCCAGGGCGTCGTCGCTGATCATGAACCAGCAGCGGCCGCCTGCCGCTTCGATTTGCTGGCAGATATACTTTTCCTGGTCCGGCACGCCGCCAATCGGTGCGCCTTCCAGCAAAATGGTCACGTCCACGCCCCGGTTGAGCGCGGCAATCAGGTCGTTGGCGATGGCGACGTTCTCGAAAGTGAGCGCTTCGATGGCGATGCTGGTCTGGGCGGCGTCCAGGTGCAGCTTGAGCGTTTCGTAGGCATTGTCTGGGGCGACGGCCACGGTGAGCGTGCCGGACTGGGTGAACTTGGCGGTCTGGAAGTAGGTTTCCAGGTCCCAGCCGGGGTAGAGGACTTTACGGCCGTTCACCACATCCCCCGTACTTTGCGCCCAATCGGCTGCCGTATCGGTGTCGGGCACGGGCTGGCCGGTGGATTGGCTGCGCCTGCGGTACAAAATTTGCCCTTCGGCGCCAAAGACGGAGGTAACGGTGTAGGGGTAAACGGCCGTGCCGCTCCAGCCAATGGTTGTGGGGACGCCGCCTTCATACACCAGGCTATCCATCACCGTGCCCGCGTCATCGGCGAGGATGACTTCATCCCCCGTGTTGCTGTAGCCGGGCCAGGTGCCGTTGGTGATGACGTCCGGGGCAAAGCCGAACTGGCGGGTGAAGCTGGCAGCGTCGTTGGCCAGCCAGAGCGTGGCCCCAGCGGCCAGGCTGGTACCGGGTGGGATGGTGGCGTAGCTGGCGTCTACGCCGTCGTTGAGCTGCCAGTTGCTGAGGTCAACGGCCGTAGCCGACACGTTGATCAAGCGCACTGCCTCATCCGTATCGCTGGTGGCGTAACCATCGTAATAAACTGCGTCGATGAGCACGGTGGTGCTGATGGCATTGGTGGAGCGAGGGGTCAAGGTGGCCCAAAGGATAAGCAGGGGGAATACGGCCGCAGCCAGCAAATACACAACACGTTTCGACATCACAACCCTCCTGTACGCCGTGGCCGAGGTCTGTTCCTCAATGCGGAATTTACCTTCGTTGAGAGATAGTTTCCTCGTCTGTATTCAGTTTCTGTCAATATATGGGATCACGAGAGAACCCATGCCCAAAAGTGTACTCAGGCAGGGGCGCTGAGGCAACAATTTGGGGTGATTTTCAGGGGATTAGACTTGACAGTCTAGACCAATTGGTCTACCATATTGTTCAGTTACAGATTGGCCAAAAAAGGTGGGTTTATGAGTTTTACGAAGTCCTTTGAACATAAGCAAAAATTGCTGGATGCCGCGTTGGGCGAATTTAATGCCTATGGCTACGAACAGGCCTCCATCAACCGCATTTTAGACAAGGCGGGCATGAGCAAAGGGCAGTTTTATTACCATTTTAAGAACAAAGAAGCGCTTTATTTTGCGCTGCTAGAGCTGGGCATTCAAAAAAAGCTGGAATATTTCCAGGGGCTCAATTTATTGGGCGAGTCGCTGGACGATATTTTTAACCTGTTTAAGCTGCAAATCCGGCATGGGCTGGCATTTGCCAGGGCGCACCCGGCCATTAACGAATTAAGCCGGGCGTTTTTGCGAGAAAAGGGCAGTCCCATTTATGAAAAGGTGCTGGCCAAACACAATTTTAAGGATAACGAAGTGATCGGCCATCTCATTGAAATGGCCTATCAGCGGGGTGAATTTCGGAAGGATTTGCCCCTGCCGTTTATCAAAATGATGATTGGGTACCTGTTTAACCAGGTGGCCGATTTTGCCGATCTGGAAGACATGGAAGAGCTGGAGAGTAACCTGAATTATTTAATTGATTTTATGCGCAATGGGTTGGCAAAAAGTGGTTAGGGGTTAGGGGCTGGTCAAAAGCGCACTAACCACCAGCCACTAACAACTATCAACCAAGGAGTAAAGATGAGTAATTTGGCGATTGTGGCGGAGAGTTTGACGTATCAATATGGCGACTTAACGGCCGTTGATCACATCAATTTCCAGGTAGCCGAGGGCGAAATCCTGGGCTTCCTGGGGCCGAACGGGGCGGGTAAATCCACCACGGTGCGGATGTTAACCGGGCAGCTGCTGCCCAAAGCGGGCAAAGCGACCCTGCTGGGTCTGGACATTGCCCGGCAAACCAAGCAAGTCCAGGCCCAAATTGGCGTCTGCTTTGAGAATACCAACTTGTACGAGCAGATGAGCGCCCTGGACAACCTGAAGCTGTTTGCCCGGCTGTACGGCAGCAATGTGAACGTAGAAGCCCTGCTCAATCAGGTTGGGCTGGAAGGGCGCGGCAAGGACAAGGTGCAGACGTATTCCAAGGGCATGAAGCAGCGCCTGATGGTGGCCCGTGCCCTGGTGAACCAGCCGCGCATCCTGTTCCTCGATGAGCCGACGGATGGGCTGGACCCTGTTTCTTCGGAGACGATTCGCAACATTATTAAGGAAGAGCAGAGGCGCGGCACCACGGTTTTCTTGACCACCCACGACATGCTGGAAGCGGATAAATTGTCTGACCGGGTGGCGTTTATCAACCAGGGCAAGATTGTGGCCCTGGATACGCCGCACAAGCTGAAGCAGCAGTACGGCAAGCGGGCCATCATGGCCGAGGTAGAGCTGGCGGACGGTCGTCTCGAAACCCGCGAAATCACCCTGGACGAAGCCAACACGGGGACGGCCGTTGCGGAACTGTTTGCCACAGAAAAAGTGGTGACCCTGCACAGCGAAGAGGCAACTCTGGAAGATATTTTCATCCAGATTACCGGACGGAGCCTGACATGAACGGCCGTATCATTCTTGCCCTGATTCAGAAAGATATTCAAATCTTTTTCAGCAACCAGTTTTTTGCCCTGGTGACGGTGCTGGCCCTGGTGGCCTATGCGGGCGTCTACTTTGCCATGCCCGCCACCGTGGACGAGACGGTGGAGATAGCTATCTTTGGTTCCAGCCTGCCAACGCAGCTCACCGACTCGTTTACTGAGGCGGGGGTGGTGCTGAAAAATATGGAAACGAAGGCGGCGCTAGAAACGGCCGTTACCGACAATGATTACGCCGTGGGTGTGGTGCTGCCTGCAGACCTGCTGCCAACCCTGTCCGCTGGTGAAGCCAGTCAGATCGAGCTGTACTTTAGCCCGGAATTTCCCGAAGAGCTCAAGGAAGCCTACATCGTATTCTTTGAAGAGATTGGCTACAACCTGGGCGGGCAGCGGCTGAACATCCAAACCCATGAAGAAGTGCTGGGGGTGGACCGGGCCGGCGAGCAAATTCCCCAGCGCGACAAGATGCTGCCGCTTTTTGCCGCGCTCATCCTGGCGGTGGAGACGCTAG
>CAUJGI010000118.1 GCA_963169155.1 Chloroflexota bacterium | reverse complement strand
GCCGGCCAACAATAGTTCCCCCTCCACCCGCGTGCCGCCAATCGTGTCGTTCATCCGGTTGATGGAGCGCAGAAAGGTAGATTAGCCGCAGCCCGACGGGCCAATGAGGGCGGTAATCTGGTTGGCTTTCACCGCTAAGTGCAGCTCTTTGAGCGCCTGAAAGCTGCCGTAGAAAAAACTGAAGTTATTGACTGTTAATTTGTCGTTCATAGGTGTGGTGGGTGAAACGGCCGTTACCCAAACCGGCCCGTCACATAATCCTCAGTTCGTTTGTCGGTCGGATTCACAAAGATTTGCGCGTTGTCGCCCACTTCGACCACCTGCCCGTCGAGCACAAAGGCAATGCGGTCGGCCACCCGTGCCGCCTGCTGCACGCTGTGCGGCACCATCACCACCGTGTACTGCTGCCTCAGCTCAAACAAAGACGCCTCCACCAGCGAGGTGGAGATGGGGTCCAGACCCGAGGTGGGATTGTCCAGCAGGATCACTTCTGGCTCCAGCGCCAGGCTGCGCGCCAGGCACAGCCGCTGCTTTTGCCCACCAGACAGGGCAAAGGCAGAATCACCCAGGCGGTCCTTCACCTCGTCCCACAGCGCCGCCTGGTGCAGCGAACGCTCGACGCGCTCATCCAGCACGGCACGGTCATTCAGCCCGGCCATCTTCAGGCCGTAGGTCAGGTTTTCGTAGATGGTGCCGGGCAGCGGCGTAGGGATGGCAAACACCATGCTGATGCGCCGCCGCAGGGCAAACACGTCCGTCTCCGGCGTGAAAATGTCCTGGCCGTCCACCAGGATGGTGCCGTCCCGCTGGCCGCCTTCAACCAGGTCAGACAGGCGGTTCATCAGGCGCAGCAGCGTACTTTTGCCGCTGCGCGACGGCCCCATCAGCACAAACAGCTCACGCGGCTTGATGTCCAGATTCACCCCATTGAGCGCCCGGATGCCGTCCGGGTAGGTAAACGAGAGATTTTGGATGGAAAGTTTAGCGGTCATGCTGGCCTTACCACTCCCTGCGTCGCCGCATAATGGTGCGGAACACCGTCGCCACCAGGGTGAGCGACAGAACGATGAGTAAAAGCACCAGAGCCGTGCCGTATTGAATTTGCAGCGGCATGCCGGGCACCTGGGTGGAGATGACATACAGGTGATACGGCAAAGCCATTGCCTGGTCGAAGACGGAGTTGGGCAGCTCGGGCAGGTAAAAGGCGGCCACGGTGAACAAAATCGGCGCAGTTTCCCCGGCGGCGCGGCTAAGCCCCAAAATGATGCCGGTGATGATGCCCGGCAGGGCGTGAGGCAGCACCTGGTGACGAATCGTCTGCCAGCGGGTGGCACCCAGGCTCAGGCTCACCAGGCGGAAATCGGCGGGCACAGAGCGAATGGCTTCTTCGGCCGTGCTGATGAGCACCGGCAGGGTCATCAGCCCCAGGGTGAGCGATCCGGCCAGGATGGAGGTGCCAAAGTTGAGGAAGAGGACAAAGGCGCCCAGGCCAAACAGACCGTAAACGATGGAGGGAATGCCAGCCAGGTTGACGATTGCCAGGCGGATGGTACGCGTCAGGCGGTTATTGCCCGCGTACTCGGCCAGGTAAATCGCCGCGCCAATGCCGAGGGGGATGGCGGCAACGGCCGTTCCCAGCGTCAAAAAAATCGTACCCAAAATGGCGGGCAGCAAACCACCCTCGGTCATGCCATTGCGCGGCGGCTGCGACAAAAATTCCCAGCTCAGCGCGCCAATCCCGTTGTACACCAGGAAGCCAATGACAAAAATGATGGGCAGGATGACGAGGAAGGCAACGGCCGTAATCACCGCTATGGCAATCTTTTGCGTTTGTTGGCGGGGCATCAGCGCCTCCTTTCCCGGCCACCGCCGCTGCGGCCCACCAGCCAGGCCGCCAGCGAATTGATGGCAAAGGTGATGAGGAACAGGATGATGCCCAGGCCAAACAGCACGTGGTAATGGGTGCTGCCCTGGGCCACCTCACCCATCTCGGCGGCGATGGTGGCGGTGAGGGTGCGTACCGGCTGGAAAAAGATGCTCGCGTTGAGGTCCGGCAGGTTGGCCGCATTGCCCGTCACCAGCATCACGGCCATCGTTTCACCAATCGCCCGGCCAATGCCCAGCATGATGGCAATCACAATGCCCGAGCGGGCGGCGGGCAGCACCACGCGCCAGATGGTTTGCCATTTGGTCGCCCCCAGCGCCAGCGCCCCGTCGCGGTATTCTTTGGGCACCACGTACAGCGCATCCTCGGTAATGCTGATGATGGTGGGCAGGGCCATGTAGGCCAGGATGAGCGACCCGGAAAAGGCGGTCAGCCCGGTGGCCGCCCCCATGTTTTGGATGAAGGGGGCCAGGGCCACCCAGCCCAGAAAGCCCAGGACGATGGAGGGTATCCCCGCCAGCACTTCGATGATGGGTTTGAGGATTTCCCGCTGCCAGGTGGGGGCAATTTCGCCGAGGTAAACGGCCGTTACCAACCCTAGCGGCACGGCAATCACCACCGCCCCCACCGTCACCAGAAAAGAGCCTGCCAACAGCGGCAAAATACCATACAGCTCCTCGATTGGGTACCAGCGGCGGT
>CAUJGI010000117.1 GCA_963169155.1 Chloroflexota bacterium | reverse complement strand
CTACGGGAGCGACGGGGATCGAACCCGCGATCTTCGGCTTGACAGGCCGACGTGTTAACCACTACACCACGCCCCCTTGTTGAGCGACCGAGATAATATCAAATCTTGATTGAACTGTCAAAAAATTGGGGTTGGTTTGGGGATAAATTTGCCTAACCCCCACGGCCGTTTCCCATCCCAGTTTTTGCCGCAAACCACCCCCCTGCGTTACGATTCCCCATGCGCGAAAATAAAACCAAAACCAAACTCCAACAAGGCCTGCCCGTTTACGGCGTACTCTCCTCCAGTCCCGATCCGCACCTGGCTGAATTGATCGGCCTGGTGGGCTTCGATTTTTACATGCTCGATGCCGAACACGGCCCACTGACCCCCGCCGATGCTGTTAATGTGGCCCGCGCCTGCGATGCCGTGGACATCACGCCTCTGGCGCGGGTGGGGCAGTTCGATATGAAGCTGGTGCTGCAATACCTCGACGCGGGCATTATGGGCATTATGATGCCGGGACTGCGTACGGCCGTTTCCATCCAAAGTTTCGTCCAGGGCTGTAAATACCCGCCAGAGGGCAATCGTGGGCTGGGACCAGGCCGCGCCGCCGACTACATGCTGGGCACCCCCGCCGACCAGGCGGCGTACGTCGCGGCGGCTAACGAGCAGATTCTGATCCTGCCCCAGTTTGAAGAGATTGCCCTGCTGGAAACGCTGCCAGAGCTAACCGCCGTTCCCGGCGTTGATGGTTTTGTGATTGGCCCGCGTGACCTGGCCCTGAGCATGGGCTACCCCGATGGGGCCAATCATCCCGACGTGCAGCAGTGCATTGACGACGCCATCCGCATCATCCAGGCGACCGGGCGCTGGGTGGGCATCACCGCGGGCAGCCAGACCGCCGCCCGGCAGCAAATTGACCGCGGTGCGCAAATCATCCTCACCACCGTGCCCGGCTTGATTCAGGCAGGCGCGGCCCAAATGCTGCCGTCCAACAGGCAGAGCGAACCCGGCAAATCAACGCCAACTTCTTATTGATTCGTATTGGTCAAGAGAGGGTAAGTCACAAGGAAGGCAGACAAGCGAGGCACGACGCGGATTAAATCAGGTTCAAATCCGCGTTCATCGGCGTTCATCGGCGTTCATCCGCGTCTTATTTTGTGTTACTTGGTGGGAAGGGTTGGCCCAGAAACCGGGGTAGGAGCTTGAATCAGCTGCTGAATCTGGTGCAAAACGGCCGTAACCGCCTGCTCTACTGGGGCCGATAACGTTTCCGTGTAGCCAAAGTCGTGCCCGGTAACGGTGATGAGGTAGGCGGAGGGCATACGGCCGTACAGCTTCATCCCCAATGCCAGCAGCACCCCCGGATGCATCTGGTGGCTCGCCGCCGGGCCGTCTGTAGTGGGCGGAACGGCCGTTACCGTCACCGCTCCCGCTTCCCCACTTACGCTGGCATCCACAAAAACCACCCGCCGGGCACAGCGAAACTCATCAATCAATTCTGGTAAGAGTTGATGGGCGTAAACGGCCGTAAGCCCCCACGCTTCCGCCACTTCCGCCAGCGCTTCCACCACCGCCCAGCCGACCCCGTCGTCCCCGCGCAGCGGATTGCCAATGCCAATAACAACCGTCTTGTTCATCGTGTATTTTTGGAAAAGGGCGAGGCAGGTGGCTGTTAGTAAACCGCACAAAGATTTTTGAAGAAAAAAGCGCCATTTTTGTGCGGTTTACTCAAGTAATTGGCAGATTCCACGCTTTTTTATTTTGAAAAACTTTCTGCCAATTACATAAAATTGGTTTATTTGACAACGATGGTTGCCACCTGCTGCCTTTCTATGTCATTTGTTGGTTAGAAGGGGGCGAGGCAGGTGGGTGGTAATTGTTTCGTTTGGCCAAAATGTTGGCCACCTGCCTCGCCCCTACTTTTCACTTTTTACTTTTCACTGCCATCTACCCGCGCCGTACCGAATCCACCAACTCGCCATCCGGCCCGATCAATCGTACGTCTAGCGCCAGCTGGCCCATTGCGTGCGTCGAGCAGCTCAGGCAGGGGTCGAAGGTGCGGATGACCGCCTCGACCCGGTTTAGCATCGGTTCTTCGATTTTGCCGGAGCGGATGAATTGGCGGGCTACCTGCAAAACGCCCTTGTTCATCGCCAGATTGTTATGCCCCGTGGCGATGATCAGGTTCACCCACGTGATCAACCCATTTTCGTCGATTTTGTAATGGTGCATCAGCGTGCCGCGCGGCGCTTCCGATGTGCCAATCCCCTCAAAGGCGTTGGGTTGGGCGTGAGCGCGCACGTGGTGGCTCAGGATGTCCGGGTCGTTCAGGATTTGCTCGATGCGCTCCGTGCAGTACAAAATTTCGATCAGGCGGGCATAGTGGTATTGGAAGGAGCTCAGCACCGCACCGCGCTGCAGCATGCGGAACTCAGCCCACTCCTGGTCTGCCAGCCGCGTGCCGCAGCGGGAGATGATGTTCATGCGCGCCAGCGGCCCCACGCGGTAGATGCCGTCCGGGTAGCCCATCGGCTTGTAGTAGGGCGACTTCAGGTATGAGTCTGGCTCCACCGCTTCGCCGATGAAATCCATGTAGCGCGCCGGGTCCAGCTGGTCGGCCACGATGTTGCCCACGGCATCCACAATGCGCAGCTTGCCATCGTACAGCGAAAGCTCGCCATTGGCATCCACCAGCCCCATGAACAGGGTGGGGAAGTTGGCAAAGCTGCGAATTTCGGGATCAAAGTTGCCAAAGATATCTTTGTACCAAGCCAGCGTGCGTTGAATCCGCTCCAGGGCATCGGGGACCAGGGCCAGGATGGTGTTGTGATCTTCTTGCGTCAACGGCGAGCTGACGCCGCCAGGTACCACCCAGGCAGGATGGATCCGCTTGCCGCCCAGCAGTTCAATGATCGATTGGCCAAACTTGCGCAAGGCAATGCCGTCTTTGGCCAGGTCGGGGTGCTTTTTCATCACGCCAAAGATGTTGCGCTCTACCGGGTCGGCGTCGAAGCCCATGACAAAGTCGGGCGAAGACAGATGGAAGAAGCTGAGCGCATGGGACTGGATGATTTGGGCCAGGTTCATGATGCGGCGCAGGTTAGCGGCCGTTTCCGGAATCTGTACCGCCAGCAATGCATCACCCGCCTTGGCCGAGGC
Organism: Chloroflexota bacterium; assembly: GCA_963169155.1. GTDB lineage: Bacteria > Chloroflexota > Anaerolineae > Promineifilales > Promineifilaceae > Leptofilum. The sequence continues at coordinate 2,482 of CAUJGI010000117.1, read as the reverse complement.
CATCAGGTGACTCACCGGGCAGATACCACAAATGCGGGCAGTCAGGGAAGGCATCTCGTAAAACGGCCGTCCCTCCGTCATCTTCTCAAACCCACGGAACTGGGTTACATGGAAGCGAGCATCGGCTACGCGCCCCTGGTCATCCAGTTGAATTGTTATTTTGCTGTGCCCCTCAATGCGGGTCACCGGGTCGATTGTGATTGTTTTACTCATCAGAAAGTTTCCTGTTTTATCTTTACCCCACCCTAACCCTCCCCCTTTCAGGGGAGGGAATTTGACTCCCTCTCCCTCCTAGGGAGAGGGCTGGGGTGAGGGTTTATGCACCAAACCGCGTCTTGCCCGTTAAATCTGGCATTCGCCCCGCCAGCAGCTCTGTCACCACGTAAAAAATGGTGTCGGCCGAGGGCGGGCAGCCGGGGACAAAAACATCCACCTTCACTATCTGGTGCACCGGCACCGACATTTTGCGCAGCGGCGGAATGACCTGCACCGGAATGTGCTGGTTGGCGTCGGCATTTTCCAGGTAGGCGCGGTTGAGCAGCGCCTCTGGCTTAAACGGATTACGCATGCCCGGCACGTTGGCCGTCACGGCACAGTCACCCAGCGAAACCAAAATTTTGGTATGGGCGCGCACCTTCTTGATCTTCTCGTAATCGTCCTCGTTGCTCACCGCGCCTTCGACCAGGGTCACATCGACCATCTCGGGGAATACTTTGTTGTCTACCAGCGGGCTGTACACCAGCTCGGCCAGCTCTGCTACGGTAATGAGCCGCTCGTCGATGTCTAGAAAAGACATGTGGCAGCCGGAACAGCCGTCCAGCCAGACGGTGGCCATGGTTGCTTTGCTCATTCTTCACCTCCATCGCGCCCTTCACGCATCAGGCGCAGGTAGGGCAGGAATTCATGTTTTTTGCGCATTTCGGCCACAGACGTGCCTTTTTCAAACAGCGCGCCGGTGGGGCAGACCTGCACACATTTGCCGCAGCTGGTGCAGCTGAGCGAATCGCCCCAGGGCTGGTTCAGATCGGCCACGATGCGGGCTTCCGCGCCGCGCCCCATCACGTCCCAGGTGTGGGCCCCTTCCACCTCATCGCAGACGCGCACACAGCGGGTGCACAAGATGCAGCGGTTGTGGTCCAGGCCAAAGTAGGCGTGGCTGGCATCCACCGGCAGGTTGGGGTTGATGTAGGGCACCTGCACATGGGTCAACCCCAGGTCGTACGCCTGGGCTTGCAGCTCGCAGCTGCCGTTGGACACACACACCGCGCAGATGTGGTTGCGCTCGGAAAAGAGCAGCTCGACGGTTTGTTTGCGGTATGCCTTTAGCCGTTCGGAGTTGGTGGTGATTTCCATGCTCTCGTCCGGGTAGGTCATGCAGGCGGGGAAGAGGCGGTTAGAGCCTTTGATCTCCACCATACACAGGCGGCAGCCGCCAAAAGCGGAAACGCCTTCCAGGTAGCACAGGGTTGGAATGTGAATGTCGTGCTGGCGGGCCAGCTCTAGAATGGTTTCATCTTCGCGGGCGGCAATGTCTTGCCCGTTGATTTTGAAGGTTATGATGCGGGATCGTCTCATGATTGCACCTCGGGGGTGGAAACGGCCGTTTCCACAGCTAAATCACCGTCACGCAGCAGCTCCAGGTATTCATGCCGGAAGTAACGCAGCGTGCTGTTTACCGGGTTGGGCGCCGTCTGGCCCAGACCGCACAGGCTCATCTCGCGCACCATCGTGCACAGATTTTCTAGCAGTTTCAGCTCGTAACGTGTGCCTTCGCCGCGATAAATCTTGTCGAGCAGGTCGTACATCTGCACCGTGCCTACCCGGCAGGGCACACACTTGCCGCAAGACTCGGACTTGCAGAATTCCATGAAGTAGCGGGCCACATCCACCATGTTGGACGTCTCGTCCATCACAATCATGCCGCACGAGCCCATAATCGAACCCAGCTTTACCAGCGATTCATAATCTACCGGCGTGTCAAAATAAGCGGCCGGGATGCAGCCGCCGGAGGGGCCGCCGGTTTGCACCGCTTTCACCTGGTGCCCGCCGGGGATGCCACCGCCAATCTCGAACACAATCTCTTTCAGCGGAATGCCCATTGGCACTTCAATCAGTCCGGTGTTGACGATGCTGCCTGCCAGGGCAAATACCTTGGTGCCCTTGCTCTTTTCCGTGCCGATGCTGGCGTACCAGTCGCCGCCGTTGCGAATAATCGGCGCGATATTAGCAAACGTCTCCACGTTGTTGATCAGAGTCGGGTCACCCCACAGACCAAACTCGGCCGGGTAGGGCGGGCGCGGCCGGGGCTGGCCCCGCTTGCCTTCCACCGAGGCAATGAGCGCGGTCTCTTCCCCGCACACAACAGCGCCTGCGCCCAGGCGACTGTCGATCTGGAAGTTGAAGGTGGTGCCGCAGATGCCGTCACCCAGCACACCCAGGCGACGCGCCTGGTTGATCGCTTTCTTCAGGCGGGCCACGGCCA
>CAUJGI010000116.1 GCA_963169155.1 Chloroflexota bacterium | reverse complement strand
GGCCGTTTTTCTGGGTCATTTTTACCCTTATCGTTACGGGGGTCTGGGGGAATTTGGTATCGAGCCATGTAGGTAATTTGGTAATCGGGTAATCGGGTAATTCAGCATAATTGCTCAATTACCTAATTACAGGTCATTTCGCTTCTAAAACCAATAAAGTCAAATCATCAAAAGGCGCGGCATTGCCCTGCCACTGCGCCACATCTTTTACCAGGTAAGCCACCATTTCTGCCGCCGGTTTTGGGCCACAGGCCGCAATGGCGGCCGCCAGCTGCTGGTTGGTATACCCTTGATCGGCTTCGTTGACCGCATCCGGGACGCCATCGCTAAACATTACCAGACGATCACCCGGTAAGAGTTCAATCGTCTCTTCAACCAGGGACAAATCGGGCATCATACCCAGGAAACGGCCGCCGCCGGGCAGCGCCATCACCTCACGACCCGGCCGCAGGAGGAACGGCCGTTCATGCGCCGCGCGAATATAGGTCAGGCGGCCCGTCGGCCGGTGCAGCACACCGTAAAACGCCGTCAGAAAAACCTCATCGCTGTTGGCTACATCAAACATGCCGCGATGTACCGCCAGGGCTACTTCACCTGGAGAAAGCGAATGCCGCCCTTCCTGCAAAAACAGGGTCCTTGTCACCGCCATGAACAGCGCGGCGTGAAACCCTTTATCGGCCACGTCGGCAATTAACACGCCCACATGCTCGCCATCAATCTCCAGCACATCGTAAAAATCCCCGCCAACCTGGCGCGCCGGCTGCAAATAAGCGGCAAAATTATAATCGGGGAATTGGGGCAGCTCCTGCCGCAGCAGGTTGCGCTGCACCTGGGCCGCCAGCTCCAGCTCACGCTCCAGACGTTCCTGCTCCACCAACCTGACCTGCGCCGCCTTCAGGTGGGTATATGCCTGCTCCAGCGCCTCGTTTTTCTTTTGTAAATCCTCAATGTACATCCGGTCCAGGTTGCGGGCGTTGGACAAAATACGCTGGAGCAGCAAATTGGCCAGCGGCGGGCTGTTTTTCACAAAGCCATCAAACGCTTCTTCGGTGACTTCCAGCACGGTGGTGGGCGTGAGGGTGACGCAGTTGGCCGCCCGAGGTGAATCGTCGATGAGGCCCATCTCGCCAAAGTAACCATTCCGGCCCACCATGTTCAGGATGCGCTCCTCGCCGCTGTCCAGCACACGCACCACGGCCACGTTGCCCTTCACCACCACGTAAAAAACATGCTCCACCTCACCCTGGTGGCACAGTGTGGTGTTGGGCGGATACTCCACCCGCTTGGCCACCTGGCGCAGCAGCTGCAAAGTATCCTCATCCAAACCAGTTAACGCCTGGCGAATAACGGCCGTTGTTCCTGCGTCCATAACAATACCTTACTCTAAACTAACCGTGGTGTCGTGTAATTGAGTAATTGAGTAATTTGGTAATTGCCGGTAAGTTGCCCAATCACCTAAGTACCCCATTACTTCCTCTTCGCCAAAAAGGCCAGCAGCTTCTCCAGCGGCCAGGTGTTCACAACCGTCTCGGCCGTGGCCCAGCCGCGCTGCGCGGTGGCCACACCGTAGTGCAGCAGTTCAAAATGATCCACGTGATGGGCATCGCAGTTGATGGCCAGGGTCGCCCCCAGCTCCACAGCGCGGCGCACGTGGCTGTCGCGTAAATCCAGCCGGTGTGGGTTGGCGTTAATTTCCAGGATGGTTTGGGTGGCGACGGCCGTTTGCAGCACCAGCTCCATGTCCAGATCCGCGCCTGGCCGATCCGGCAGCAGCCGCCCGGTAGGATGGCCAATCATGTCCACATGCGGATTTTCCAGGGCGGTCATGATGCGCTTCATCACCTGCTCCCGTGGCTGGTTGAGACTCACGTGCAGGCTGGCAATCACAAAATCGAGCCGGGCCAGCACCCCATCGTCAAAATCGAGCGAGCCATCGGCCCGGATTTCCATCTCCGTGCCGTGCAAAATGCGGAAATCCGGCCCCATCTGTGCATTGGCTGCGGCAATTTCCTCCGCCTGCTGCCACAATCGCTCCGGCGTCAGGCCGTTGGCAATGCCCAAACTCTGCGAATGGTCGCTGATGACGATGTACCGCAAGCCGCGCGTCTGAGCCGCCTGGGCCATCCCCAGCACACTCATCTTGCCGTCAGACCAGGTGGTGTGCATGTGTAAATCAGCCACAATCTGCTCGATCCGAACCACATCAGGTAGCTGCCCTTTTTGCGCCGCCTCAATTTCACCGCGATCTTCGCGCAAGGTGGGCAAAATGTAGGGGAAGTTGAACACTTTGTAAAGCGCTTCCTCGCTGGCGCACAGGATTTCGTCGCCGCCGTCCAGCGGTGTGAAGGCGTGTTCGTTCAGGGTCAGTCCCTGCTTCAGGGCGAGCTCACGCAAGCGCACGTTGTGGTCCTTGCTACCAGTGAAGTAGGAAAGCAGCGTACCCCACCGCTCCAGGGGCAGCACACGCAGATCGACCTGCATCCCGTTGTGCAGCACCACGCTGGATTTAGTTGGTCCGTGCCCGGACACAGACTCCACGCGAGGCATCTGGACAAAATAGTCCATGATCGGCGCGGCGTCATCGGCGGCTACCAGCAAATCCACATCGCCAATGCTTTCTTTCATGCGGCGGAGGGAACCGGCAACGGCCGTTTTCACCACCCCTGGCAGCTGCGCCAACTCGGCCAAAATTTCCTGCGCCAGCGGCCACGCCTCGCCAATGGAGGTGCGATTGTCGCCATGCCGCGCCAGCGCCGCAATGGCGGCGACCAGCTTGGCCTCAGACTTGGCACCCAATCCCGGCAGATCGCGCAGTTTGCCTTCTTGAGCGGCCGTATTCAGCTCGGCCAGCGTGGTGATGCCCAACGTCTCGTACACCTGCTTCACCCGCTTTGGCCCCAGCCCATCGACCTTGAGCATCTCCACCAGCGTCGGCGGAATTTCTTTGGCCAGCTTTTCGTAAAACTCCAGCTTACCGGTGGTCAGCATCTCCTCGATTTTTTCGGCCAGGGTTTTCCCAATGCCGGGAATGTCGGTTAGCTCGCCCGCCGCGTATACCTGGTTCACGTCGCGCCCCAGCTCGTGGATCGCTTCGCTGGCTTTGCGGTAGGACAAAACGCGGTGAATGATGTCGCCCCGAATAGAGAGCATGTCGGCCACATCAGCAAAAATTTTGGCAACTTCGCGATTATTCATGGGAGCGATTATAACAACAGTGAGACAGTTCCAAAATGTTCCTCTATTGACTATTCAATCTACCAGTCAAAACTGTCCCTATATCGTTTTCTTGCTTATGCTGTCCCTTAAATGTCACTCAAAGATCCGTAAGATGAAGTTGTTTGTCAACTATTACAAGCCATGCTACCATTAAGAAACTCACTATCTACCTCTGCATTTTGGCACACATTGCCGCATCTTTATTCTAATTCTCAATTAAGGAGGAGAATATGAAAAGCACGCAAAAGTGGTACATTTTAACCGTTCTTTTCCTCGCCTTGAGTTTCTTTATCGTCGCCTGTGGCGGCGCTGCGGAAACAACAGACGAGGAACCAGCCGCTGACGACACGGTGGCAACCGATGAAGAGCCCATGGAAGAGGAAGAACCCATGGAAGAGCCAGTGGATGAAGAAGAGCCCATGGAAGAAGAAGCGCCAGCTGAAGAAGCTGCCTTCGAGCCCATGTCTGTAGCCGCAGAAAACTGTGATTACGGCGGGAAAATCAGCACTATCGAAGCCACGGGCCAGTTTGAAGTTGTCTTCAACCTGTGCAAACCCGATCCAGCTTTCCTGGCCAAAATCGCCTTCACACCGTTTGGCATTCAGCCCTCTGAGTGGATTGCCGAAACTGGTGGCACAGGCGAGATTTTGGAACACCCCATTGGCACCGGCGCCTACATGATCGAGGAATGGGTTCGTGGTGATTCTGTGATCTTCAAGCGTTTTGATGGTTACTGGGGCGAACCGGCCATTGCCGAAACGGCCGTTCTGCGCTGGAGCACGGAAGGCGCGGCCCGTCTGCTAGAGCTGCAAGCTGGCACGGTAGACATGATCACCAACGTCAGCCCCGACGACTTTGAAGCCGTAGAAGCCAACCCGGATCTGCAGCTGCTGCCCAGCGCCAATCCCAACGTCCTCTACCTGGCCATGACCAACACCTTCACGCCTTTCGACAACCTGCAAGTCCGTCAGGCTATCGCTATGGGTATCGATCGCCAGCGTATCGTGGACAACTTCTACCCCGTAGGCTCCACCGTGGCTGACTACTTCACCCCCTGCTCCATTCCCAATGGCTGCGCGGGTGATACGTGGTATGAATTTGATCCAGAAGCTGGCCGCGCCTTGTTGGCCGAGGCTGGTTACCCGGATGGGTTTGAAACCGCCATCTACTACCGCGACGTTTTCCGTGGCTACCTGCCAGAACCGGGCCTGGTGGCTGTAGAATTCCAGACCCAACTGCGCGAGAACCTGGGCATTGAAGCTGAAGTTATCGTGATGGAATCTGGCGCGTTTATTGATGATTCGTCAAACGGCCGTCTCGATGGCTTCTACCTGTTGGGTTGGGGTGCTGACTACCCGCACGTCACCAACTTCCTGGACTTCCACTTCAGCTCCGAGAACCCGCAGTTTGGCAATCCGCACCCGGAAATCTTCGAGAAACTGCAAGAAGCTTCCACCATTGCCGATCTGGCTGCTGCTGAACCGCTCTATGTCGAAGCCAACAACGCCATCCGCGAATTGGTGCCTATGGTCCCGATCGCTCACGGCGCTTCCGCCGATGCCGCTCTGGCTGGTCTGAGCAATGCGTACGTACCGCCGTTTGGCGCTACGAACTTTGCCTTGCTCGATCCCGGTGACGACACGTTGGTCTACATGCAAAATGCCGAACCGATCAGCCTCTACTGCTCCGATGAGACCGATGGTGAATCGTTACGGCCGTGTCAGCAGGTTGTAGAGACCCTCTATGACTACATGATTGATTCCGGCGACACCGTTCCGTCTCTGGCCACCTCTTGTACCGGCAATGAAGACTCCACCGTCTGGACCTGCACGCTGCGTGAAGGCGTCACCTTCCACGATGGCTCCAGCTTCGACGCCAACGATGTGGTTGCTTCCTGGGCCGCTGGTATCGACGCTGCCAATCCGTACCATGTGGGTAACACGGGTGCTTTCGAGTACTACTCCTACCTGTGGGACGGCTTGATGAACCAGCCGCCAGCAGAAGAATAAGTCAGTTGTACCTTCGAGGTTAAATGATGAGTAACGCCTGGAACAAAACGGCGTTACTCATTTCCAAAAAATAAGCGGGATGGCTTCTTGCAGCATTGCCCATGAAGTCATCCCGTCTTATTATTTTTTTCCAAGTGAGAGACGTCAATGGTTCAATATGCCACCCGCCGACTCCTGTTAATCATTCCCGTTCTTTTCATCATCCTGGTTGTGGTCTTTGCCCTCGCCCGCTCCATCCCCGGTGATCCCTGCCGATCGATTTTAGGTGAAAAAGCCAGCGTTGAAACGTGTGAACGGTTTGCTCGTGACCATGGGCTGGATAAGTCCATTCCCGTTCAGTTTGGCATCTACATGGGCAAAGTGCTGCAGGGTGATCTGGGCACTTCGATTCGATTCGGCCGTCCTATCACCCAAATTCTGGTTGAGCGCCTGCCGATGACCAACGAACTGGGCATTACGGCCATGATTTTGGCACTGGCGGTGGGGATTCCAGCGGGTATTATTTCGGCCGTTCGCCGCAATTCGATGGTAGATGTCGTTACGATGATGGGCGCAAACATTGGTGTTTCTATTCCCGTCTTTTTCCTGGGCCTGCTGCTCATCTATCTCTTCGCCGTCATCTTGAAAGACACCCCCTTTGCTTTGCCACCTTCCGGGCGGCTTTCCCCTGGCGTTAGCCCCGATCCATTTTATGAGCTTTGGGCGTGGCAGGCAGAAGCAGGCAGCCTTAAATACTTGCTATACGAATTTATCTCCAATCATTACGTGTTCAACGCCTTCATTACGGCCGATTGGGAGGTCTTTGGGGATGCCCTGAGGCACTTGATTTTGCCGTCGGTGGCATTGAGCACCATTCCAATGTCGATCATTGCCCGCATGACCCGTTCCAGCATGCTGGAAACGCTGGGCCAGGATTATGTACGAACCGCTAGAGCCAAAGGATTACCAGGCCACGTTGTTGTCTTAAAACACGCCCTGCGCAACGCCTTGCTGCCTGTTGTAACCATTGCTGGCCTGCAGTTGGCAGGCATTCTGGGGGGCGCGGTTCTCACCGAAACCATTTTTGCTTTGCCCGGGGTAGGTCTGAGCGTTTTTGAGGCCATCACCGCCAGGGATTTCCCCATTATTCAGGGATTTGTGGTCGTTATCGCGTTTATCTACGTTTTCCTGAATCTGGTTGTAGATATTTCCTATGCCATCCTGGACCCCAGGATTCGTTTAGATTAACACCAGAATTAACAGGACGCTCATGACCTCTGTAGCCAAACTTCCCGATGACAACATTGCCGATATTCGTGATTATCGTTCCAACAGTCTGTGGCGGTTGACGCTGCGCCGCATTTTCCGCCAGCGATCGGCCGTCGTGGGGCTGACAATTTTGTCTATTCTGCTGGTATTGGCCATCTTTGCCCCAGTCATTGCGCCATACGATCCCACGCAGGATTTTATTGGTGAAGAAGGCGTGCGTCGCCGTGACCCACCGTGTATTCACCTGTTAGGCTGCCCGGAAGAACAGCCACAATTTTTGCTTGGTTTAGATGGCAATGCGCGGGATGTGTTTAGCCGCATTCTGTACGGTACACGTGTTTCGCTGCGCATCGGCTTCACCGTCATTACCATCGCGATTCTCTGCGGCACCCTGCTGGGTGCCGTTGCCGGTTATGCTGGTGGCTGGATCGACAATCTGATTATGCGGATTATGGACATTGTGCTGGCCTTCCCGTTTTTCCTATTGGCCATTGCGTTGGTATTTGTGTTAGGGCCAAGTTTAACCAACGCCATGTTGGCGATTGCCATTGTGAGCATACCGTCTTATGCGCGTGTCATTCGCTCGACGGTTTTGTCGGTGCGCGAAGCGGATTATGTAGAGGCGTCACGCGCTTTGGGGGCCAGCCACATGCAGATTTTATTCGGCCGTATTTTGCCCAATGCGCTGCCCCCGCTGATTGTGTTGGGCACCCTGGGGATTGCCACGGCCATTTTGGATACGGCCGCTCTTTCCTTCCTCGGTTTGGGCGCCCAGCCACCAACTCCCGAATGGGGCACCATGCTGGGTTCCGAACGCAACCAGATTTTTAGCGCACCGCACCTGGTATTTGTACCGGGCGTGGCCTTTTCCTTTACCGTACTGGAATTTAACCTGCTGTGTGACGGTCTGCGCGACGCGTTGGACCCACGCCTGGTAAATGCAGGCAAGGGAAGCTAACATTTGAGGCAGGAAACGGCCGTTTCCTGCCTCACTTTCCCCCCTTTCACCATACCATCTGAGTAGTACCTTTGTCTGGATCCCCTACTAAAAACCTTGTCCAACGTGACATAAATTTTGTTGACTTTACTT
>CAUJGI010000115.1 GCA_963169155.1 Chloroflexota bacterium | reverse complement strand
GCAATGCCAAACGACTTGTTTTCGTCATCATTTTCTAAGGAAAGCAGCTCTGCGCCGCTCTTGAGGTGGCGGTACAGGCGAGCTGTGGTGTTGCGTTCCTCAATTTCTTCTTCGCGTATCAGTTCAAAACCGTGTTTAACCGTCATAAAAACCCTTCTAGAATGAAAATTAAGTGATGAACCCAATCGTAAAGCGTCCCGTGTTAATCGTCAATTTGTGAGTTTCCCGGAAACTCCGAGTTTCCGGGGAACTGTTACCGCTGCTCCAAAAAGTTTTGCAGAATACGCTTGCCGTGTTCCGTCAAAATACTTTCCGGGTGGAACTGCACACCGACGGTGGGGTACGTTTTGTGCCGCACGCCCATCACCTCGCCCTGGCTGGTGAACGCCGTCACCTCCAAATCGTCGGGAATCGGCTCTTCGACGATGAGCGAATGATAGCGCGTAGCGTTAAACGGACTGGGCACGCCGGAAAAGAGGCCGCTGCCGTTGTGGTAAACGGCCGAAACCTTGCCATGCATCAACCGCGGCGCCCGCGACACCTTGCCGCCATACGCCTGGCCAATGCATTGGTGCCCTAAACAAACGCCAAAAATTGGCGTCGTTGGCCCAAACTCGCGCAAAACGTCCAGCGAAATGCCGCCGTCGTTCGGGTCGCCCGGCCCCGGGCTGATGACGATGTGGTCCGGCTTCAGCGCCCGAATCTCTTCCAACGTCACCTGGTCATTGCGAAACACCTGGATCTCCTGCCCCAGCTCGCCCAGGTATTGCACCAGGTTGTAGGTAAACGAATCGTAGTTATCGATCACAACAAGCATAGCAAATACCCCATCTATCCTTCGATCGAATTGGTCGAAGGCTCAGTTAATATCACAGATTGAACAATGGCCTCAAATTCAGCCTGAAACGATTCCCCGATTTCTAACGGAGTAAGCCCATAAAATAACACCAACTGTTGATCAAAAGGCACAATGGCGATCCAGACCCGCACCGTTTGCAAGATGCCAGATTGATAGGGGGCATGGTACGCTGTCTGGATTTCAAATTCATTTGAAGGAATCACTTCCTGGCCGGGTGGGAAAGTGAGCTCCTTAAGATTGATAACGGCCGTTGCGGCTTCTATCTCCCCCAATTGAACGGTCTGGGCACGCTGCACGATTTCAATCTTGTTTGACGGTGATAGGTAAATCCAGCGTTCCAGCTCCATTCGCATGAGATCTTCGGTGGAATCTGCCCGATCAAACATATCAAAAGTGGAACGCAGCAGCGGGGTTATTTCCAGTAAAGCTCCGGTTCCTTGCTGAAAGACATCATTTGATGATAGCAAAAGGACAAATTCAGGCCCTTGTTCGGCCAGCCAATCCGGCGGATGCGCCAGCGAAAGTCCCAACTCTGGAAACTGGGCTTGGGCGAGGATGGGCACCGGTGTGCTTAGCGGATTGAAGGGAACGGCCGTAACTACGCCGTCACCCATTGCTATAGGTGGCACATTTTCCTCAGGCTGCTCTTCGGCCGTGAGGGTGGGTTCTGACTTATCCTCTGCTTCAGGCCGCAACCCGCAAGCATTCAAGACCAATAGGAGCAGTAACCAGCCGCATCGCAATAAGGTGAATCTGTTAGTCATTTGCATCTCTTTGATCAATTAGGCAAGACTAAACCCATCATTTCTTTCATTTTACGCAGCTTAGGCATGGAAACGGCCGCTGCCTGCTCTGCCCCAATGGCCAAAATCCGATCTAGCTCGGCCGGATCGTCCATGAGCGCCTGGTAGCGGGCTTGCAGCGGGGCCAAAAAGTCGATCACCACCTCGGCCACGCCCACCTTCAGGTCGCCATAGCCGCGCGCGTTGGCAAAATCGGCCTCAACGTCCGCGTTGGACTTGCCGGTGACCGCTTTGTAGATGCCCAGCAGGTTGTTCACCCCCGCCTTCTCTGGATCGTCCGAGAAGCGAATTTCGTTGCCCGAATCGGTCACCGCTTTTTTGAAGGTGCGCATGATCTCTTTGGGATCATCCAGCAGACGGACGGCATGGCCGCGCACGTGCGCCAGGCTTTTGGACATCTTCGCCGTCGGGTCGTCCAGCCCCATCAGCCGCGCCCCGGTGGGCGGAATTTTTGGCTCGGGAATGACAAAAAATTCTTCCTCGTAGATGTGGTTGAAGCGCTGGGCAATGTCGCGCGTCAGCTCCACGTGCTGCTTCTGGTCTTCACCCACCGGCACCTCGTGCGCGTCGTACAGCAGGATGTCGGCCGCTTGCAGCACCGGATAATCCAGCAGCCCCACGCCGACGCTCTCCTGCTTGGCCGATTTGTCCTTGAATTGCGTCATGCGCTGCAGCCAGCCGAGCGGCGTGACGCAGTTCAGCAGCCAGCAACCTTCGGCATGGGCGGTGACGTGGCTTTGCACAAACAGCGTACTCTTTTGGGGATCGATGCCGGCGGCCAGCAGCATCGCTGCCAGGGCGCGGGTTTGGAAGCGCAGCTCCACCGGGTCTTGCGGCACGGTGATGCTGTGCAAATCGACGACGCAGAAAAAATTCTCCTTCTCATCCTGCCCGGCGACCCAATTTTTGACCGCTCCCAGGTAGTTGCCCAGGTGAATATTGCCCGATGGCTGAATGCCGCTAAAAACGCGTTTTTTACTCATAAGTTACCTCAATTTTCATTCTTACTCGTTCCACGCTCGGCGTGGAATGAAGATCACGGCGCTCCGCGCCGTTTCGGGACACGGAGCGTCCAGCTTGCATTCCCACGCGGAGCGCGGGAACGAGAGTTAGAGCAGCCCATCCTCGGCCCGGTCGACGGCGACGAAGAGGGCTTTGGCCTTGTTGACCGATTCCTGGTGCTCCGCAGCCGGATCGCTGTCGGCGACGATACCGGCGCCCGCCTGGACGTGAATCTGGTCCCCCTGCATCAGCATGGTGCGGATGGCGATGCAGGTGTCCATACTGCCGTCGTAGCTGACGTAACCGGCCGCGCCCGCGTACAGCCCGCGCCGCTCCCCTTCCAGCGCCTCGATGATTTCCATCGCCCGCACCTTGGGCGCGCCGCTGACGGTGCCTGCCGGGAAGGTGGCCCGCATCAGGTCGTAGGCGTCCATGCCCTGGCGCAGCTTGCCCTCTACGTGGCTAACGATGTGCATGACGTGGCTGTACCGCTCGACCACCATCAAGTCGCGCACGTGCACCGTGCCGTACTCGCTCACCCGGCCGATGTCGTTGCGGCCCAAGTCTACCAGCATCACGTGTTCGGCGCGCTCTTTGGGATCGGCCAGCAGC
>CAUJGI010000114.1 GCA_963169155.1 Chloroflexota bacterium | reverse complement strand
AAGAACTTGGCTTCATCCTGGAATTTATTCGCCGCTTAACTTCAGTCACGTCACAAATGGCTTCACAATTACAGGCTGCTGCTAAGTCAACAAAATAGTGGCAGAATTAGTGAAGACGAAGGCTGCCTCGGTGAAGGTACTTGTAACAGGTGCAACCGGTTTTGTGGGGCAGATGCTGGTGCCGTTTTTGGTGCAGCAGCCAGGGACGGAGGTAACCATTCTGGTGCGGGAGGTGTACAGCCAGGTGGATGTACGGCCGTGCCCGTACCCTCTTCAAATCCTCCGCCCCCAGCTCAACGTCGTCTACGCTGATTTGCGCAACTTCCAGCTTACCAGCCGCGCCGTAGCCGAAGCGGCTCCGACCCACGTCATCCACCTGGCGGCCGTGGGCGTGACAGACCCATTTTTAGGGCTGGACACCGCGCTGCGCCACAACCTCAACGGCACGCTCAACCTTCTCCGCGCCTGCTTCGAAAAGCGCCAAAGCGCGCCGCAGCTCAGCGTGCAGCAGCTTATCGTGGCCCGCACGCCCGGCGAGCGCACCAACATGAACGTGTATGCTGCCAGCAAAGCCGCCGCCTGGAACTTCTGCCAGATGTACGGCCGTACCCACCACTGGCCCATCCACGGCGCGATGATTTATCAGGCGTACGGCCCGGGCCAGACGCCGCGTAACCTGGTTCCCGCAGCCATTACTGCCGCTCTGGCCGGGCAAGAGTTCCCCACCACACGCGGCACGCAGCAGCGCGATTGGCTCTTTGTGGGCGACCTGGTGGCCGGGCTGTGGGCCATGCTTGGGGCTAATCTGGCTCCGGCGGAGACGGTGGAATTTGGCAGCGGCACAACCGCCAGCGTAGCCGAGGTGGTGACACAGATTTATGAACTGGTGGGGGGTGGGGGACGGCCGTTGATTGGTGCCCTGCCCAGCCGTCCCGGCGAAGAAACCGCTCAGCAGGCCGACACGCAGCGCACTGCCGAGCGAATCAACTGGCGCGCTACCACCAGCCTAACCGCTGGCCTGGCCCAAACCATCCACAGCTACCAGACCCTCGCAGGTGAGTAAGGGCTGGGGCTTTCCATGACTTTGGAACTGCCCCCCTTTGCCCATTGAGTTTATGCCCTCCCACACGTAAACTAACAGCACGGTGGTCGAATCGAGAGATAGCAAATGAGCTTGCTCTCGGCGGGGAGCCAACCCTACCGTACTACTTCACTATACACCGTTGCGAGCACGGCAGCATCTATAGAGAAGCTGGCTGACCAGTTTTCCTTGATGGCAATGCAGACTTCTGATCAGTACGTTATGCTGCTCATTCGACCACCTGCCCATCCTTCTAAACATCGCGCAGAACAAAAAAAGCTTCCTCTGGTTTGCTCGTTGAGCGTTTACCAGGGGAAGCTTTTTTGGCAGAAAAGCAAAACCAGCTTGAAGCGTTTTGTCGCTCAAGCTGGTTCGATTTTATAAGAAACCAAATAGGTGCTTAACGTGTTTCGCGGTACAGCACATGCCGACGCAGGGTCGGATCATACTTCTTCAGTTCAATGCGGTTGGGATCATTGCGCCGATTTTTCTGAGTGTAGTACATGTGATGGCTTTCTGTGCTGCGCAGTTTGATGACGCCGCGAATACCTTTTTTCTTTGCCATGGGTGCTGCTCCTTACGATACGACGTCTTTCAACGTCAAGCCTTGCTTCTTCAGGAAAGGCATCAAACCAATTTTATCGATGGTGCGCATAGCCCGAACCGACATTTTGATGCGCACGTGCCGATCCAGTTCCGGAACAAAAATCTTCTTGGTCTGGATATTGGGTAGGAAACGACGTTTGGTCTTCTTCTGCGAGAAGGAGACATTGTTTCCTGTCATGGGGCCTTTGCCAGTGATTTTACATTTGCGAGCCATAATCGTTCCTCTGTTTCAGTAATTCTTCGACCTACTTTTAGGCCTACGCTGATTGCCTTGGCTGCAGGCAAAAAAACAAGAACCCGCATTTTACTGGATTCTTGCGCTGATTCAAAATATTAAAACCGCTTTTGAGCAGAGCGGCTGGTAGAATACCCACTTTTATAAATTTGTCAATGTCCCTAGCCAAAAAATGGGTGCCTTTTACCGTCGTAAACGGCGAGAAAAGGTACGGTAAATTTTACTCTTTAGGCGGCTGCATTTTTTCTGCCACCTGTTGCCATTTGTGAATAAGCAGTGGCATACATTCACTACATACCCATACCATTTGCCCTTGGTAGCGCCAGGCAAGTACTGGTATTTCCATCTCGCTACGTTGGCAGTTAAAACAAACGTGATCTAAATTGCTCATGATATGCCCCTGATTTGTTTTAGAAAATATTCTGTGGTTTGCTCAAGTTTCAGCCGATATTGTTCACACGCTCAAGGCGACGGCCGTCCTGCCTTCACCAATTCTGCTGTGGTTTTGTAAATATCCTTGCTTTTCACTAACGTCTCGCCCACAAGGATAGCATCAACGCCGATTTGGGCCATTTTGCGTACGTCAACGGCCGTTTTGATGCCGCTCTCACCGACGATCACCACTTCGGCTGGAATGAGCTGGCGCAATCGGGCCGTGTTGTCAAAATCGACCGCGAAGGTTTGCAAGTTGCGGTTGTTGATGCCGATGATGCGCGGCTGCAAGGGCAATACCCGCGCCACTTCTTCCTCGGTGTGGACTTCGATGAGGGCGTTCATCTCCAGGCGCTGCGTGAGGGCCAGCAGCTCTTTGAGGTCGGTATCGCCCAGCACAGCGGCAATCAACAGCAGCGCATCGGCCCCGGCCACACGCGCTTCGTACACCTGGTACGGATCAAAGATGAAGTCCTTGCGCA
>CAUJGI010000113.1 GCA_963169155.1 Chloroflexota bacterium | reverse complement strand
CATTCGAAATGTCATAAACCCAGTCATCTCTGGCTGTAACTACTCCAAGTGAAAACAACCTGAAAACAGCTTTTTCCGAATCATCCTTGCCCTGCTTAAATTCTTTTGATGCTACGGGAATCAAATCTTCCCAATCGTTTTCCGCAAGATTGAGCCAGTTGTGACGTTTACTCGGCTGAATGCGCTCAAATTTTAGTCTAGATAATGGATTCGTTGCAAGAAAATTTAGTTTGGCTTTGGCTTCTTCCAATTCTGGACGACGCACGTACCAAATCTTGCATGACTGCTTTTGCTCACCTTGTTTGCGGACTAAAAAGGCTATTGCTACACCAGTCTGAATTGCAAAAACATTGTGTTTTGGACCTGATAACTTTGGGTTTTTCCGTACATCCCCGCCCAAATCCACAAAGTAAATGTGGCTAAATTCATCGGCAATCAACATGCGAAAACCATCAAACGTACGTGCATCCAGAAAAGAGCGGTTTGTGATGAAGGCAACAATGCCATCATGCCCCAACCGATCCGAAGCCCAGCGATAAAATCGTGCATACATATCGTACAGCTTGGTTTTTTGGGCGGTGCTGTGCTTGATGTAGGTGTCCTTGATGCGTTTGTCAATTTCGGGGTATTCGCGGTTTTTGTTGTTTTCGTTTTCGTTGAGCTGGTTGGCATTGTACGGCGGGTTGCCAATGATGACGGAGATGTCCCGCTTGTTTTGCCGCTCGATGCGCTCACTGTTTTCGTCGGTCAGGCCAAACAGCCCCAGCTGGCGCACGTAGCCGGTCTTAAAGCCCATGTTGTCCAGCGTGTCCACAAAAACAATGTTTTCAAACGGTTCATACGCGCCCATCTTTTGTTTGTAGGTGTATTCGATGTTCAGGTTGGCAATGTAGTAGGGCAAAATGGCCACTTCGTTGCAGTGCAGTTCGTGTTTGTATTTGTGTTCCAGCTGGTGCGGCGGCAAATATTCAATCAGCTCGGTGATGAAGGTGCCGGTGCCGGTGGCGGGGTCCAAAATTTCGACGCCGGGGTCGCCCAGCGTCCGGCCAAAATGTTTAAAGCACAAATGGTCGGCGGCTTCAATCATGAAGCGCACAATCTCGTTGGGGGTGTAGACGATGCCCAGGCGGTCGGCGGCTTTGGGGTTGTACGCTTTGTAGAAGTTTTCGTACAGCACCTTGAGGAATTTCTGCTTTTCCTGGTGGTTGTAAATCTGGGCGGCGCGGGCTTTGATGGCCCGGGTGTAGCCTTCGATACGGCCGTCAATCTGCCGCCGCACCTGCCCGGAGTAAAAGGTGCCCACCACCTGGCCCAGCTCGTGGGCAATAATGTTTTCGCGGTGGAACTGCGGCTCGTCGAACACGGTGACAAAAATATCTTCGGTGAGCACGTGCTGCACAATCATTTCGCGCACGTCGGCCATTTCCATGCTGGGGTTGATCGCTTCCTGGCACAGCTCCAGAAAATCTTTGGCCGCTTTTTGGAACGCCGCGTTTTGCTCAAACTGCATCTGAATCGCCTGACGCAGCATTTCGCCCAGGGCGGGGATGTCGCGGGTGAACGCCTCAATCGCTTCGCGGAATTCGCGCACCTCGCGGCTTTCGTAGCTAACAAACTGGGTGAGGAGCCGGTCCAGGCTGGCGGCGTCACGAAAATCGACGCGCCCGACTTCCTGGCACGCCTGGTAGAGAACGGCCGTTTGCGTATCCTCAAATAAAATGTTGTTGCAGGGGTACCCTTTGGCAAACTTGTTTTGAATTTCGGCGTCGAGGTCGTCGGCCTCGTCTTTGCTTTCCCAGTAGCCCCAATCCTGGCGCAGCGCGTCTTTCAGCGTGCCGTCGGGGTAGATGGTACGGCCGTTGCGGGTGCGGTAATCCAGCTCGGCAATCATTTCCAGGTTACGCTGGCGGGCGTACGCTTCCAGCAAATCCTGGAACGGTTTGCGCACGGAGCTTTCTTTGCGGCTGCCGCCGTAGCGAATGATTTTCTCGACCTGGGCGTGGTACTGCTGAATGAGTTGAACCGACATAGACACCTTTTTCTTCGTTGGTATGGCTGGCTGGAAAAACTATACCATACCGCGAAAAAGTGCAAAAGTGCCGGTTTGAGATTGGCGGAAAGCAGATTGGGCCATTCTTGAAGAATGGCCCAATCTAATGGCTAAACTGGCCAGAGGATTTGCACAAGTACGGCCGTTACCCCCGCCACCAGCAGCGTCAACGGCAGTCCCACCCGGAGAAAGTCGGAAAATTGATAATCGGCCGGGCCGTAGATGAGCAGGTTGCCGTGATGGCCGATGGGCGTCAGGAACGAGGCCACAGCGGCCATGGCCACGGTCACCACAAACGGCTCCGGCCGCTGGCCCAGCGCCTGGGCCAGGGAGATGGCCACCGGGCCAATGAGCGCCGTCGTACCTGCGTCGGACATGAGCTGGGTGATGATGGCTGAAGCGACGAAGAGCAGCAACAGCGCCCAGCCAGGATGCCAGCCTCCGACCAGCCGCTGTAACCCATTGGCCAGCAGCGCCGACGTACCCGTTTTTTCCATGGCCAACCCCAGCGGAATAGCCCCGGCAATAAACACAAAAATGCGCGTGTCGATGGCTCGGTACGCCCGCTGCGCCGTCAGGCAGCCGCTCAAAACCATGACCAGCGCCCCCGCCATCAAGGCAATTTCTACCGACAAGACGCCAAACGCCGTCAGCAGCACGCTGAGCAGCATGATGAGGCCCGCCAGCGGCGCTTTGTGGCGCATCAGCGATTCGCTGCGGAAAGGGACCAGCAGCAAAAAGGAGCGGTTGTCGGCGGCGCGGCGAAACGCTTCGTTGTCGCCCAGCAGCACCAGCACGTCCCCGGCCCGCAGACGCACCCGCGCCAGCTGCGCCCGCAGCCACGACTTCCGGCGCCACAGCCCCACAACAATCATGCCGTAATGCTCCAGGAAGTTGACCTTGCTCAAGGTACGCCCCACCAAATCGGAGCCTGGGGCGACCACCGCCTGCACCAGCCGCTGCGCTTCTTCCTCATCGTCTTCACCAAACGAGATGGCGCCGTTGGCAAATTTGCTGACAGGCAGCAGGCTGAGTCCCGGCGCCTGCTCGATGCTGGCAAACCCTTCCGGGGTGGTGCGCACCAGCAGCACGTCGCCCACCTTAACCCGCTTGAGGGCGTACGGCCGACTGCGGGGCTGGCCGCGGCGCAGCCAGCCAACTACCTGAAAAGGCAGTGTTTCATCGGCTTCAATCTCGGCCATGGGCGTGCCCACCAGCGGCGACTCCTCGGCGACAACAATTTCTGTGTAATACCCTTCCAGGCGAAAGCTGTCCTGGCCATCGTCGCCATTTTGGCGGGCGGGGAGGAGAAAACGGCCGATCAGCAGCACGTACAGCACACCCACCAGGGACAGCGCCAGCCCAATTGGAGCAATCGAGAAGATGCTCAACCCTTCGTTGCCTGCCTGGCGCAGCAGAGTGTCGGCAATCAGGAAAGCGGGCGCGCCGATGATGGTGATGGTGGTGCCCAGCGACGCGGCGAAGGACATGGGCATGAGCAGCTTGGAGGCGGGCATGTTGTTGTCGCGGCTGAGCTTGAGGGTGACGGGCAGCATAACGGCCGTAATCGTCAAATGATGGGTAAAAGCGGAGAGGGCGGCAACGGCCGTCATGATCACCACAATCATCCGGCTGTAATTTTGCCCGGCCAGGCGGCCAATCAGGCTGCCCAGCCGGTCGGAAAGGCCCGTGTGAAACCAGCCAGCGCTCAACACAAAAACGGCCGCTACCACAACGGCCGGTTCGCTGCTAAACCCAGACAGCGCTTCCTCCGGCGTCAGCAGCTGAAACGCCGCCAGGGCGACGATGATGAGAACGGCCGTAATATCAATGCGAATCCGTTCGGTGAGCAGCAAAATGAACACGGCTGCCAGTATGAGCAGCAGAATAATTTGTTGCAAGGTCAGTGAAGCCAGCATTGCCATAAGTTGCCTCTAATCGTTCAGTCCTGACAGGTTTTTTCGCAGATAAGAGAATCTGTAGATTTTCCTCTGGGGTGGTGCGAATTCCGAGAAATAATCGAGTGGAATTCGGTGTATTTCGAAATTCGCTTGAGGCATTTTCGGATTGAAGGCTTATTTATTATTCCGAAAATGCCTTATGAACTCTCCAGCGAAAAGATACCTGGCTGGCTTTTCTCTAGGAAAAAGCCAGCCAGGCATTTAGGAGGGAGGGGGAATCTGGGTGATTCTAGCCAACAACTTAAGCAGTCAGTTATTCGTTTAAGGAGGATGTGACAGGATGGGGCGAGCGCAAAACAATCACAGCATCGCCAAATCGCTCAATTTCGTGAATAGGCACATGGCCAGTTTCAGGGAAAAACACCCCTTGCCGCGTCACAATGCCGCTCACTTTTTTATCGGCCACCCAGGCGTTGACGCCATGAACCTTGCCAATGGTGCCTTCGTCGGTTTGTACGGCCGTACCTGCCGACAAAACCTTGACCTCTGGGGAAACACCTTCACGCACAATTTCGGTTACCATCGGCACCACGGGGGTGGTGGCATACGTTGTGTCCAGGTTTACGGTCGCTCCATTACCCGGCAACGGCCGTTCCGTTTTCGTTTCCCGGTATTCAGGCAGCTGCGCTACCTCTTCACAGGTAAGAGTCAGGTAAATTCCATCGTCACCAATGGTTGAAACCCTCGTCAGGGGAACTACACGCGAGCGCTTGAGCAGCAGACCGTTTTCCACAATCAGGTCAGCAACTTGCAAAGTAGCTGGATTGATAGCCACTTTGCTTAAAGCACCAAAAGTATCATCCGTACAATGAATCCTGGCACCAAAATGAAAGGTTAACTCGTCCATTTTTACCTCCGCTGCACCCTTTTCCGGGACGGCCGTAGCACCCGTAAATCAGTGCCTGTGCCGCAGTCCAGCATGAGGCAAACAATAGCAAAAAAGTGTGCCACTATAGTTTATATCTGGATACAAAGAGAGGATACAGTTTACCTGTGCACAGAGGTTTTCAGCCCAGATGTTTAATGAGCTGAAGGCAGGGATTGTCTTCGCCCCAAAGCAGCGGGAACTCTTGCAACGGCCGAAAACCTAATGCCAGGTAGAAGTGGCGGGTACGGCCGTAGCTCACATCAGGGTCGCGGGAACTAAGCGTTTTTACCTGCAAAAATTCTACGTGCTGGGTCCGCAAATACGCTTCGCTGGCGGCCAGCAGCGCCCGCCCCACCCCATGCCGGTGCCACTCCGCCAAAACGGCCATCACGTGAATCTCGGCGGCGTAGGGGGTGTGCAGCTTGAGGGTGAGAAAGCCAACTGGTTGGTTGGTGTGAAAAGCGAGGAAGGTGGGGAGAACGGCCGTGTCGGCCACATACTGCTGATTGGCTTCTTCAATGCCAAACCAGTCCGGCAGCGCCCGCAAAATGGGCTCGCATAGGTGGGCCTGGCCTAGCAGCGGGCCTTGAATTTCAATCATATCTTTTTTTGAAACCTGACAGGTTTACAAAGTATCCTTAACAGAAAGTACCTTTGGTAACCAACGTCTCTTTGGCAGAAAGTGGCGTCGTAAACCTGTCAGGTTTGGCAGCGCAACCTGTCAGGTTTACAGACCAACCTTAACGGAAAGCAGCTTCGCAAACGGCGTGTCTTTGGGGCAAAGTAGCATCGTAAACCTGTCAGGTTTGGGAGATCGTCTCTCTGATGGTTTGGGCGAAGGCGCGGGCGCGGCTGACGGCCGTTCCCACATGCCCTTCCGCTTTCATCAATTCCGTCACCTGTTCCGCCGCTAAAAATTGCCCAATTCGTTCATCGGCCAGCAGCAGCTCTAGCAGGGGGTTGGAACGGCCGTCCCGCAGCACCGCCCACGCCTGCAAACTCGCCTCGCGAATCCATTCGTGGCCGTCCTGGCGGCTGGCCCCGGCGGCCACCAAAGCCATCAGCACCCGCTCCGTGGCCGCAAACGGACCATAAATCGCCATGTTGCGGGCAATTGCCTGCTCGTCAATGGTCATCTCCGCCACCAGCCGCGTGGCCCGGCGCAGCAGTTCGTCCGTCGCCAGAAAACCTTCCGCCTGGAACAGCCGTCGGTTGGCCGAATCGTCCAGGCTGCGCTCCAGAATCGCCTGGCTGGCGTTGTCCCAGGCCACGGCGGGCAGCCCGGCCACGTACCGCGCCAGCGAGCAGATGTTTTCTGTGTTAATCGGGTTGCGCTTAAACGGCATCGCCGAAGAGCCGACCTGCTTCTGGCCAAACGGCTCGGCCCACTCGCCAAACGGCGGCGACTGCAAAATGCGAAAGTCGAGGGCAAATTTGTGCAGCGAGGCGGCAATCCCGGCCAGCACCTGCTGCACGCGCAAATCTTGCTGGCGCGTGTACGTTTGCGTGGCGATGGGAAAGTACGGCAGGTCCAGCACCGCCATCGCGGCGGCTTCCATCTGCAAAGCGTCCAGCGGCGAATCGTGCAGCAGTTCGGCAAACGCTGCTTGGGTGCCTACGGCCCCTTTCAGCCCTTTGCCGCGCAGATTGGCGATGAGCGATTGGAGACTTTTGTAATCTTCCAGCAAATCCTGGGCGTAAACGGCAAAGCGGTAGCCAAGGGTGGTCGGTTCGGCGGGCTGGATGTGGGTGTGGGCCATGGTGGGCAGAACGGCCGTAACCTCAATCCGCTCCGCCAACTGGATGAGTAACTGTTTGAGCTGATTTTGCAGCAAAACGGCCGCTTGTCGCAGCCGCAGCACATCTACATTGTCCGTAATGTCCGCGCTGGTGGCCCCCCAATGAATGATGCCGCCGCCCACCGGGCACTGCTCGGCAAAGGTGCGAATTTCGGCCATCACGTCGTGGCGCGTCTCTTTCTCGATTTCGAGAGCGCGGGCGATGTCCACCTGTTCAGCGTGGGCCTGCAAATCGGCCAGCTGTTCGGCCGTAACCAGCCCCGCCTGGCGCTGCGCCGTCGCCAGCGCCACCCAGACCTGCCGCATCAACCGCCGCTTGTTCTGCTCCGACCAAATCTGGCGCATTGTTTCGCTGCCATAACGCCACGTGAACGGGGAAATGAAGGTGTCGTGTGTAAAGTTCATAATTTTAGATTAACCCCCACCCTGGCCCTCCCCCTGCCAGGGGGAGGGAATCTGGCTCCCTCTCGCTCTGGGAGAGGGTTGGGGTGAGGGAAAACTACCGGCGGACCTGGTAGTTGGGCGCTTCTTTGGTGATGAGCACGCCGTGCGGATGGCTTTCCAGCAGCCCGGCGTTGGTAATGCGGATGAAGCGGGCTTTTTCGTGCAGTTCCTGCAAGTTGGCCGCACCGACGTAGCCCATGCCAGAGCGCAACCCGCCCATGAGCTGATAGGTCACATCGGCCAGGCTGCCGCGATAAGGCACCTGCCCTTCGATCCCTTCGGGCACCAGCTTGTCACGATCGGCGCGCACAGTGCGGTCTGTGGTGACGCCGCTGCCGTAGCGGTCCGCGCCATGCCCCTGCATCGCCCCCAGGCTGCCCATACCGCGATACACCTTGTAGCGACGCCCTTCATACAAAATAATGTCGCCCGGGCTTTCTTCCAAACCCGCCAGCATCGAACCAAGCATGACAGCATCCGCCCCGGCAGCCATCGCTTTGACGATGTCGCCGCTGTACTTGATGCCCCCATCGGCGATGCAGGTGACGTCGTGTTTGTGGCATTCGGCGGCGCTTTCGAGAACGGCCGTTAACTGCGGCATGCCCGCGCCAGACACCACCCGCGTGGTACAAATCGACCCCGCGCCAATGCCCACCTTCACCCCATCCGCGCCCGCCTGCACCAGATCGCGCACGCCTTCGGCTGTGGCCGCATTCCCGGCAATGATTGGCAGCTTGGGGTAACGATTTTTGGCTTCGCGCAGGGTTTGCAGCACCAGGGCCGAGT
Organism: Chloroflexota bacterium; assembly: GCA_963169155.1. Lineage (GTDB taxonomy): Bacteria > Chloroflexota > Anaerolineae > Promineifilales > Promineifilaceae > Leptofilum. The sequence continues at coordinate 227 of CAUJGI010000113.1, read as the reverse complement.
GGCCGTGGGCCGTGTCGATGACCGCCACGTCTACCCCCGCCTGCACCAGCAGCGCCAGCCGGGCCAGGCCGGATTCACCCACCCCGATCGCGGCGGCACAGAGGAGACGGCCGCTTTCATCCGACGCCTGCATGGGATAATTCACCTTCTTCTGGATATCCTTCACGGTGATCAGCCCCTTCAGGTAGCCGTTTTCGTCCACCAGCGGCAGCTTTTCGATGCGGTGG
>CAUJGI010000112.1 GCA_963169155.1 Chloroflexota bacterium | reverse complement strand
AAGATCCTCATTTACGGGGATTATGATGTTGACGGCATCACCTCGGTCTCTTTCCTCTACCTCATCCTCAAGGAGTTGGGAGCTCAGGTCAGCTATTATATCCCGGACCGGCAGAGCGAGGGCTACGGCCTTTCGATCGCTGGCATCGAGGCGGCGCAAAAGTCGGGGACCAACCTGATCATCACCGTCGACTGCGGCATTCGCTCCGTGTTTGAGGTGGAACACGCCAACAACATCGGCCTGGACATGATCATCACCGACCACCACAGTTTGGGACCGGTGATGCCGGCGGGAACGGCCGTTATCAACCCCAAACGCCCCGACTCCGCCTACCCGGAAGATATGCTGGCCGGTGTCGGCATCGCTTACAAACTGGCCCAGGCGCTCAAACTTTCCCGGCCAGACCGCGCCATTTTCCAGGAGAGCGAATTGCTCGATCTGGTAGCCATTGGCACCGTAGCTGATCTGGCCCCGCTACTGAAAGAAAACCGCAAGCTGGTCATCGACGGGCTGCAATCGCTCAACAACTCCAAGCGCGCCGGGATTGCCGCCATTGCTCGCACCGCCCGCCTGACGCCCGGCAATCTCACCGCCGAATCGATTGCCTTTGGCATTGGCCCGCGCATCAACGCTGCCGGACGCCTGGCCCACGCCTACAGCGCCGCCCGCCTGCTGGCCGCCAACAGCACCACCGACGCCAACTACTACGCCGAAGAGCTGGACAGGCTCAACCGCAAACGGCAGCAGCTCACCGCCGAACTCAGCACCCTGGCAGAAAGCATGGTCATCCCCGATGCCCCCATCCTCATTGCCGCCGACACCTCGTTTGTCTCCGGGGTGGTGGGGCTGGTGGCCAGCCGCCTGGCCGAAAAACATTACCGACCAGCCATTGTCATGGAAAGGGGCGAGGAAGAGAGCCGTGGCTCCTGCCGCTCCATCGACAAGTTTCACATCACCGAAGCGCTGGATGAAGTAGCCGACCTGCTGGTGCGCCACGGCGGCCATGCCCAGGCGGCGGGCTTCACCGTGCGCAACGACAATCTGCCTGAATTCTTAAGCCGCATCACCGCCATTGCCGAGCGCAAGCTGCGCGATATGGATCTGGTGCCGACGCTCACCATCGACGCTGAAATTGAGCTGGATGATGTTGACTGGGCGCTGTTGGAACATTTGCAGCAGCTGGAACCTACCGGGGCGGCCAACCCACAGCCGATTTTCCTGAGCCGGGGCGTGGAGGTGGTGCACCACCGTGGCGTGGGGCAGGACGGTGCCCATTTGCAGCTGACCCTATCGGCGGACAGCGCCACCGGCTATCGCGAAATTGGTGCCATCGCCTTCCGCCAGGGCGAGTGGGCCAGCCGCCTGCCGCAAACAATCGATCTGGTCTATAGCATTGGCGTCAATGAGTGGCGCGGCAATAAAAATTTACAGCTGATGGTGCAGGATTTACGGCCGTCGCAAGTTTAGGACAAAATTGGTTCAATCTTTGAGATTGAACCAATTTACATAAAGTTATTATGAAAATTCTCGTCACCGGCGCCGCCGGATTCATTGGCAGCAATCTGGCCGAAAAATTAGCCAAACGCGGCAACACCGTCATCGGCCTGGACAACTTTAACGACTACTACGACCCCGCCAAAAAGCGGGCCAACGCCGCGCGGCTGGCCACCTACCCCAACTTCCGCATGGTAGAGGACGACATCCGCCACCGGCAGGCGATGTTTGACCTGTTCGCCGCTGAAAAGTTTGACGCGGTGGCTCACCTGGCAGCGATGGCGGGCGTGCGCAATGCGGTGCGCCACCCCGATTTGTACGTCCAGGTTAACCTCAACGGCACGCAAAACCTGATGGACGCGGCCCGCGCCGCCGAACAGATGCCAAACTTCGTCATGGCTTCTACCTCCTCGGTTTACGGCAATACCCAACAAATCCCATTTGTGGAAACCGACCCCTGCGACCGCCCGCTGCAGCCCTACGCTGCGGCCAAGCGGGCCGCCGAGATGCTGGGCCATGCCTATCACCATTTATACGGGCTAAACTTTACGGCCGTTCGCTTCTTCACCGTCTATGGGCCAAACGGCCGTCCCGATATGATGGCCTACCTCGTTGCCGAAAGCGTCGCCAAAGGCACCGAAATTCCCCTGTACGACGGCGGGCAGATGTACCGCGACTGGACCTACGTCGATGACATCACCGATGGCGTGGTGGCCGCGCTAGACACGCCGCTGGGGTACGAAATCATCAACCTGGGCCGTGGCGAACCCACGCTGCTCAAAGAGTTTGTCACGCTCATCGAAACGCTGGGCGGCCGTCCTGCAAACGTCATCCACAAGCCACGCCTGGCCGCCGACTTTGTCAAAAACGAGGCCGACATTAGCAAAGCGCGCCGTTTGCTGGGGTACAATCCCAAAATTTCGGTGGAAGAAGGCGTGCGCCGCTTCTGGGAATGGTATGAAAGCACTATCCGCCAAACGTCATCATCTTGACCAAAATGTTATAATGAGGCCCATGATTACCGCCATTGATGGAGCAGCTTTGTGAAATTACCGCCATATAAACTTATTACCACGCAGTCAGATTGGCGCCTTTGTCTGGAAAAATTACAAGCGGAACCTCGTTTAGCCATCGATTTGGAAGCCAACAGCATGCACGCCTATCGCGAAGAGGTGTGTCTCATCCAAATCACGATCCCGGGTCAAGATTACATCATTGATCCCCTGGGCGTATCCGATTTGAGCGGCCTGGGCGACATTGTGCAAAACCCCCAGGTGGAAAAGGTGTTCCACGCCGCCGAGTATGATCTCACCCTGCTCAAGCGACAGTTTGGCTGGCAGCTGCAAAACCTGTTTGATACGATGTGGGCCGCCCGCATTTTGGGTTACCCGCGCTATGGCCTGGCCAGTATGTTAGAAACGGTGTACGGCATCATCCTGGATAAACGGCACCAGAAGTCGAATTGGTGTAAACGGCCGTTATCCCCCGAACAGCTTGTCTATGCCCAACTGGATACCCACCACCTGCTCCAGCTGCGCGATCACCTGGAAGCGGAACTCATCGCCGCCAATCGCCTGGAAGAAGCCGCCGAA
>CAUJGI010000111.1 GCA_963169155.1 Chloroflexota bacterium | reverse complement strand
AATGGGCTGCGCGAGCCAGCCGGTTTTGCCCGCCAAAACCAGCTGGTGGGGCAGGCCGCTGGCGGCGTACGCCTGGATGAGCCGGACCAGGTTTTTGCGCGGTTGCAGGGTGCTGAGGTAGAGCAGGTAGGGTTGGGTGATGGCGTATTTGTGGCAGACGGCCGTCATCACCCCCTGATCCGTCACGGGCTGCAAGGTGGGGTCTACGCCCGGGTAAATGACGTCGATTTTGTCGGCGGGGATGCCGTCTAGCTGGATGAGGTCTTGTTTGGTCGCTTCAGAATCGGCGACGACGCGGCGGGCGCGACGGCCGTTGTGCCGTGTGCTCCAGCGCAGGTAAGCCAGCTGCCGCCAGGGGTGTGCTTCCGGGAAGTGGTGGTAGCCTAAATCGTGCACCGTGGCCACCGACGGGCCAAAGTAGCTAAACGGAATGACGTGCGCAGGCGTAAAAAAGACGTCCGGTGGGTGTTGGCGCAGTTCATCCGCCAGCCGCGCGTGGGTCCAGAGGCGCGGGAAGGGAATGGCGACATGTTCCGCTGCGGGAAAGGCGGCAAAAAGCTCCGAGGGCGGCGGTTGGTTAAAGTAAAGCCGAACCCGATGATGGTGTGCCAGGGCCAGGGGAATGAGCGCTTGCAGCAAAAAGGTGGCGTATGCCTCCGTGCCCGTGCGCTGCCCGGTAGTTGTCCGGCTCGCGTCAATGCCGATTATCATGGTGTGCTTCTCGGAAAAGGATGGAACACAGAGATACACAGAGGAGCCACAGAGGGGCACAGAGGAAATCCGTCAAAATTTGTGCCATCTGTGTAATCTGTGGATGCATTCATGAAAGGGTTTATTCGCAGCCGGGGCCGAGCGAGAGAAAGTCCTGGGCCACCCAGCCTTCATCGCCGGAGATGTTATCGCGCACCAGGCGCCAGGTAATGCCGTTGGCTTGCTGTGGCGCCTCATCCTGAACCAGGGTAACGAAGGTGGCTTCCGCCAGGATGGTGATCTCCTCGCCGCCGGGCGTCTCGCGCAGCATCAGGCCGTTGCCGGAGGTGCCTTCCACCACGGCGCGGCACAAAATGGGGGTTGGCGTGGCGGTGGGGATGGAAGCATCTATCGTGGGCGATGGCGAAGGGGTGGGGGGGAATACGCCCAGTTCTACCGTGGGCGTGACGGTAATTTCGCCCTCAAGCACGGCATCGGCTTCGGCTTCGACGGCCTGGGATTGCAGCTCTTGGGCAGCCATAAAGCCAACAGCCGCGATAAACAGCAGGGTACTGCCCAGCAGGGTCAGCGCGGCACGACGTAAGACGGCTTCGCGCTCCAGGGTATAGAAACGCGCGCCACCGCGCCGGATGCTTTGGTAGGTGGCCACAGCCAGCAGGAGCCCGGCAAAGGTGAGGACGATGGGAACGATAAGTGCACTCATAAATTTGTTAGTTACTCAACCCCAGCAGCGATTTGGCCGAGATGGGACCTTCCCGCAGAACTTTTAGCTCGTGGCCGGTGCAGTCCAGGATGGTTGAGGCCAGGCTATGGGGGGATGGTCCGTCGTCGATAACGGCCGTTACCCAACCAGCCAACTGCTCTACGGCGGCAGCGGCCGTTTCGGCCGGTCTTTGCCCGGAAAGATTGGCGCTGGTTACCGCCAGCGCCCCGCCTGCTGTGCGAATAATGTCACGTGCTACCGCATTGTCGGGAATGCGCACGGCAATGGCGTCGTTGTCGGAGATTTCTGGGGGCAGGTTTGGGTGTTTGGGCAGCAAAATGGTCAGCGGGCCGGGCCAATACTGGTTGATAAAGGTTTGGGCCACGGCCGGAACAAAGCGAGCCACCCGCGGCAAGTCGGTGCTGTCGGCCAGGAGGATGGGAATGGCTTTGCTGTTTTCCCGCTGCTTGGCGGCATAAATGGCGCGAATGGCGTCTGGATTAAACGCATCCCCGGCCAGCCCGTACAGTGTATCCGTCGGAATAACGATGAGGCGACCCGCCCGCACTTCCGCGGCCGCCTGGGTAATGCTCCCCGGGCGGTGGGCAGGCAGAAGCTGTGTTTGGCTGGGGGGATACGGCCGTTCCTGACTGTCCACTTTTTCCTCTTCCAAAAGGCAGGTAATTGGGTAATTCGCTCAATTACTTAATTGCCCAATTACTCAATTACAATCTTCACTATTCGGTCATGCCCGGCATAATCGGGCAAAACGGTAACGCTGGCTTCTGGGAAATAGCGCTGGGCCAGCGCCTGGGCGCTTTGGCCCTGCTGCCAGCCAATTTCCAAAAAAATAGCGCCGTTGGGATGGAGCCGGGTGACGGCCTGCTCCAGCAGCCGCCGGATCAGTTCCAGGCCATCCTCACCTCCGTCCAGAGCCAGCGCAGGTTCGTGTAATTTTACCCCATCAGCCAGCGACTGCCACTCGCCCGTAGTGACGTAGGGAAGGTTGGCCACAATCAGGTCGACCGGCCCCGCGACGGCTTGCAGCAAATCGCTCTGCTGGAACTGAATGCGGTCAGGGGCCAGCTGCTGGGCGTTTTGCTGGGCCACTGCCAGGGCGGCGGGGGAGATGTCCACGGCCGTTACCTGCACCTCTGGCAGAAAGCGAGCCAGGGCAATGGCAATACAGCCGCTGCCGGTGCCGACATCGACGGCCGTTTGGGCATTGTGTTGCCTGGCCCAGGTAACGGCCGTTTCTACCAGCTGTTCCGTCTCTGGCCGGGGAATCAGCACCGCGGGCGTGACGTGCAGGTCAAAATCGAAAAACGGCGCGCAGCCGATGAGGTAGGGAATGGGTTCTTGCTGTTCAGCGCGCTGCAGCAGCTGCCGGTACTGCTGCTCTTGTTCGGCCGTGAGCGGCTGGTCGTGGTGCACCACCAGGTAGCTGTAGGGCACATCGAGCAGGTGTTCGAGCAGCAGGCGGGCATCTAGCTCAGGTGTCGGGGAATGGGGGGTGAGTTGGGAACGGCCGTCAAGCAGTGCCGACTGAATATTCATAGCCCAGAAGCATAGAGGGTGGCCTTGAATAAAGCAAAAAAGAGAGTGGAGATTAGAGATTATTAATCTCCACTCTCCACCCTCTTTTTCCCCGGAAACTTCAGCAGGTACGGCAAAGCCGCTACGCTGTTTCCGGGGGAAATGAAAAGTTGTCTGCTTACGCTGCTTCTGCTACCGGAATCAGGCCGCGCTTTTCCAGCTCGCCGATGACGTAGGCGGCGCTTTCGGCGACGGTTTGTTTGTCGGTGCGTACGTGGATGTCCGGGTTGGCTGGGGCTTCAAACGGATCAGAAATGCCGGTGAAGTTTTTGAGCTCACCTGCCAGCGCTTTTTTGTACATGCCTTTCACATCCCGGGCGATTACCACATCCAGGGGCGCGTCAATGAACACTTCCAGGAAGTTGGTGGTGCTGGCCCGCACGTCGTCGCGGATGGATTGGTAGGGGGAGATGAAGGAGCAGATGCAGCCGACGCCATTGCGGGAGAGCAGCTTGGCGACAAAGGTGATGCGCTCGATGTTCTTTTCGCGATCTTCTTTGGAAAAGCC
>CAUJGI010000110.1 GCA_963169155.1 Chloroflexota bacterium | reverse complement strand
TGCCCGGGGCCAGCAGCCCCAGCCAGATGAGCAGCTGGCGCAAGAGCCGCCAGGGCCAGAGCAAACAGCCGACGCAGCCATTGCACCCTTTGCCGTCTCCCGGTTCTTCGCCGTCGCCGGGATCTTCGCCCGGTTCATCCAGCACCACAGGGCCGCGGTCGGTATCGGTGGGCACGTAGGTGACTTCGGGCTTGACGGCGCGGGCAATGTCGCGAATGGTGGCGTCGCCGACCAGCACATCGTTGGGCGGCAGGTCCAGGCCCGCGCCGTAGGTGGGGTTGGTGGCCACCCGCTGGTACACGCCCTTGAGGATTTCGTGCAGGCCAGCGGCGGGGAAGGTTTGCACGGGCACGGCGCGGTAGTCCTGGAAGCGGTACGGCCGTACCTCCGTATCATTTTTGAACAACCCCTGCCATAAATCTGAGCGCAGGGTGACGGTGGTGGGAACGGCCGTTACCGTCGGCCCACCGGCAAATTCCACTTCAAACGTGGCTGCCCCAACCGTGGTTGGCCAGTCGAGAAAATCGGGGTACTGGCTCAGGGGCAGCAGTGTCACGCTGCCATCGTCGGACCAGAGACGCGGTGCCACATGCACCGACAAATGTAAAACCGTGCCTTCCGCCACCGGGCCGCTGCTGCGGTAGGGCAGGGCCGTCCAGATAATTGTTTGTTTTTCCACGAGATCCTCCAGGTGAGGCGTGAAACGTGAAGGCTTTATCACGTTTCACGTTTCACGCTTCACTCGTTTATGGATATGCCGCAAATGCATCCGTGTACTCCACCCAATCCGCCGGGGTAAGCATGTCGCGGAACATGGGGTCGGACCCGGCGAACTCTTTTTCCATGCTGACGCTAACTGAGACGCTGAAGAACAAAATCTCGATTTTCACCGTCAGGCTGGCCTGGCCCCACAGCGTGCCGCCGTGCGGCGTGATGCCTTTGGAGGCGTAAGACAGCCCCAGGTAAAACTCCAGCGATACGGTGATAATGCCCAGCACCGACAGGGATCCATAAGCCCGGAAGTAGCCCGTCAGAATAAAGTCCGCGCCGGTTTTCTGGAAGTAGAAACCAGCCATCATGCTGGCTTCGCCGCTGGCTATGCCCAGGTTGATGGCGGCACTGACGCCAAATTCCAGGGCGGCTTCGATCATCACCACGCCTTTGCTGCCCACGTCCATGCTGAAGAAGCCGCCGCCGCCGAAGATGTAGACGGTGAGGATAAAAGGCTGCTGCCGTTCGCAGAAGGCGAAGTGGAAATTCATCGGCTCTTTGCCGAAGGGCAGGAAGAAGCTGGCTCCCAGGCTGATGTTCTGGATGGTCAGGATGCCGATGCCGATGGTGGGAATGCCCATGCTGAAGCCCACTTCCACGCCGGGTGGTGCCTGGGAAATCTCCAGGCTGGGTGGATCGCTAAAGCCGTCCATAGGGATAAATTGGCTCAACTGGGCCACAAATTCCAGGATGCCCAGGAATTGGATGCCGCCCAGGTTAACCTCCACATCCAGCTTTTTATCTTTTTCGGCCACAAATTTGGCGGATTGGAAGTCCAGCTGCACCAGCTGTAATTCGGCTGTGGGCAGCAGCAAAATGGAAAAATTGGTCAGCTCGCCGGTGATGCTGAAGTCGGGTTCGCCGCCGTTGAGTGGGGTTTCGAGAACGGCCGTCAGCGTAAACGTCGCCCCCGCATTGGGCACAAAGAGGCCGGTGTCTACCAGCTTGTTCTGGTCCAGACTCCAGGTGTAGGTGGTGCGAATAATGTCGCCGTCCCGCTCGGTGGTCAGCCCGGGAATCTGGCTGCCCACGTTGGCCGCGCTGTTGAAGACCAAATCCTTGATTATTTCACCCAAACTGATGCCGCCAAACAGTTTGACGCTGTTGAGATCGAAGATTTCCAGCGGATTAAACTGACCATCGGCCATCTTTTGCGGGTCGCCGCCGGTGGGGCCAAAGGCGCGCGAAATGGCGCTGATGCTGATGTCCGGCGCCACCATGCCGCCGACCTTTTCCGTGGCAAAGGTGAGCGCTTCGTCGTTGACCAGGCGGGCAAAAATGTCCCCCTTGTTGCCGATGTTCTGGCTACCGCTGGCGCTGGTGTAGCTGCTGTCCCACTCGATGGTGGCCGGGGCGTTTTTGCCTAACAGCTGCTTCACCGCGGGAATGTCCACATCTGCCTGGTGCATGGTGGGCAGGAAGTGGGGAAAGGTATTGCTTTGTGATTTAGCGCCGAAGATGAGAGCGGCCGTTTCCAACGACGTATCCCCCGGCTTTTTGTGCGGGGCAAAGGCTACCGACTGCCCGCCAAACGGCCGATTACGCCGGGCGCTGCTGGTGACCAGGCCGTTGTAGTGGGTAATCACGCTGGCCGGGTTGCTGTTGTCGATGTTCTGGCTGATAAAAATGAGCGGCGTGGTGAATTCTACCTGCCGTCCTTCCCAATCCAGGGCGTTGAGCTGGAATTGGAAGTCCACCGCCTGCTGGTTGACGGAAATCATGGGCCAGAACGCTTCCTGACCGTGCCCGGCGATGTCGCTGTCGTCGGGGTCGTTGAGGCTGGGGGTAACGGCCGTTTCCAGGTTCACCGTGCGGAATGGCATGTCGCGATTGGTGTACGTTTTGCTCGGTTCGCGCACCAGGATGAAAAAGCGCTGGAACAGGTAGGCCACAATTCCCGGCGGATCGGCCTCGCCCTGGAAGAAAAATTTGCGCTCAGTGACCTTGACCAGCGAGGCGCGGTGGCCAAAGGGGAAGAGGAATCCCGCGTATACCACCCGCACGTAATGGTCGCGCCCCATCGTGGCCACGTGCCGCCACTGCTCCACGGTGAGCAGCTGCTGGTTGGGCGGATTAACGGGCGTGGTGGGCGGCTCCCAGTCACCACGCAGGCGCAGCCAGGCCCCGAGGGTGGTCAGCATGAAGCGGTCGCTGCGCACCGGGTCCGGCCAGAAGCTGCCGATGTGGTAATTGGACGTCAGGTGTACCAGCTCATTGCGGTCGCGCCCGGTTAGCGACATGCGGAAGGGCAGGTTCTGGAACGGCTGTAGGGTCTGGCTGTAGTCGGGGGACCAGATGGCGCGCAGTTGGGGACGGCCGTCGCTGTGTGTGGTGCCCAGGCGCGTGTGCCACAGTTCGGTCAGCGCGTCACGGGTCACCGGCAGCAGGGCATGCTGCCAGCGTGAAAAGTTATCTGGTGAGAGGATGAGCCGGTAAGGTGTTTCGATGGCCGTTTCGGTGGCTTGCGGGAAGCCGATGGTGGGCGGTGTGGGAAGCTTGAGGCGACGCAGCAGCTGATCCCAGGGGGCGCAGCCGGTGTTTGGGCCGTAGGTCAGCAGCGGCGAGACGTTGAGCGTGAGCTGGGTAAGCGCCTCCAGCAGCCCGGTCAGCGAATAGTCGATGGTGGTGCCAACGGGCAAACGAAACACCAGGCGGCTGGGACCAGACAAAATGGAGCGCACGCTGCCCGGCGGCGCGGGGAATTCAGAGTTGGGATCAGCGGGATCGGTGACGCCTTCGGCCGTTTCAAAAAAGGCCTCCT
>CAUJGI010000109.1 GCA_963169155.1 Chloroflexota bacterium | reverse complement strand
AGGAATTCGGGCCGGAAATGGTCGCGCAGGGCGGCCATGACGCGGTCTTCCATGATCTTCTCGTCGCTGGTGTCCAGGATGTATTGGCTGCCGATGTTGCTGGTCATGATGATGACCGTGTTGCGGAAATCGACGGTTCGGCCCTGACCATCGGTGAGACGGCCGTCATCCAATACCTGCAAAAAGACGTTAAACACTTCAGGATGGGCCTTCTCGATTTCATCAAAGAGGATGACGGAATACGGCCGTCTCCGTACCGCCTCTGTCAACTGACCACCCTCATCGTACCCCACGTAGCCGGGCGGCGCGCCGATGAGCCGGGCGACGGTGTGCCGTTCCTGGTATTCGCTCATGTCGATGCGCACCATACTGCGCTCATCGTCGAAGAGGAACTCCGCCAGGGCGCGGGCCAGCTCGGTTTTGCCGACGCCGGTTGGCCCCAGGAAGATGAAGCTGCCGATGGGGCGGTTGGGGTCTTGCAGGCCGGACCGGCTGCGGCGCACGGCGTTAGCGACAGCGGCAATCGCTTCGTCCTGCCCCACCACGCGGTCGTGCAGGCGATCTTCCATCATTACCAGCTTCTCCACTTCGCCTTCGAGCAGCTTGCTCACCGGGATGCCGGTCCATTTGGCCACAATTTGGGCAATTTCTTCCGCGCCCACTTCTTCCTTGAGCATCGCGCCGTCTTCTTGCATGGCACTCAGCCTGTCACTCGCCTGCTGGAGCGATTTTTCTAGTTCGTGGAGACGGCCGTATTGCAATTCCGCCGCCTTCTGGTAATCCATCGCCCGCTGCGCCTGCTCAACCTGCACGTTCACCTGGTCGATTTCTTCCTTCACCGACTGGATGCGCTCAATGGCCTCTTTTTCCGCCTGCCAGCGGGCGGTGAGCTGGGTGCTGTGCTCTTTCAGATTGGCCAGCTCTTCTTCCAGCTTGCCCAATCGATCCTTGCTCGCCTTGTCTTTTTCCTTCTTCAGCGCCTCGCGCTCGATTTCCCGCTGCATAATGTCGCGGTCAACCACGTCCAGCTCGGCGGGTTTGCTGTCGATTTCCATGCGCAGGCGGCTGGCGGCTTCATCCACCAGGTCGATGGCTTTGTCCGGCAGGAAGCGGTCGGTGATGTAGCGATGGCTCAGCGTGGCGGCGGCAATCGTCGCGCCGTCGGTGATGCGCACGCCGTGGTGCACCTCGTACCGCTCCTTCAGGCCGCGCAAAATGGAGATGGTGTCCTCCACGCTCGGCTCGCCGACAAACACGGGCTGAAAGCGACGCTCCAGCGCGGCATCTTTTTCGATGTATTTGCGGAACTCGTCCAGGGTGGTGGCACCGATGGCGTGCAGTTCGCCACGGGCCAGCAGCGGTTTGAGCATGTTGCTGGCGTCCATGCTGCCTTCGGCTGCGCCCGCGCCCACCAGCGTGTGCATCTCGTCAATGAAGAGAATAATTTCGCCTTCGGCTTCCTGAATCTCTTTGAGGACGGCCTTGAGCCGCTCTTCAAATTCGCCGCGATATTTGGCCCCGGCCACCAGCGCGCCCAAATCGAGGGCGACCAGCCGCTTTTCTTTCAGACCAAGCGGCACGTCGCCGCGCACGATGCGCTGGGCGAGCCCTTCGGCGATGGCAGTCTTACCGACGCCGGGTTCGCCAATCAGCACGGGATTGTTTTTGGTGCGGCGGCTCAAAATCTGGATGACGCGGCGGATTTCTTCGTCGCGGCCAATGACGGGGTCGAGTTTGCCTTTGCGGGCTTCTTGGGTGAGGTTACGGCCGTATTTCACCAACGCCTCGTACTGTGCTTCCGGGTTCTGGCTGGTGACCCGCTGCGAACCGCGCACAGCGGCCAATGCCTGCATGATGCTGTTATAGTCGATGCCGTGTCGGGCCAAAAGCTCACGCACGCTGCCCGCCTTCGGCTGGGCCATCGCCATCAACAAATGCTCGGTGGAAACGTAGTCGTCCTTCATGTTGTCGGCGATGCTTTGCGCCTCTTCAACGACGCCGTTCATGCTGCGGCTCAGGCCAACCTGCACGCTGCTGCCAGTGGCGCGGGGCAGTCGTCCCAGCGCTTGCTGCACGCTGTTTTGCAACAGGGTCGTATCGGTGCCCATGCGCTTGAGCAGCGACGGCACGACGCCGCCTTCCTGCGCAATCAGCGCACTCAGCAAATGCTCCGGCTCAATGGCCGGATGGTTGTACCCCTGGGCTAAGTTCTGTGCTTCCAGAACCGCTTCCTGGGCTTTTTGGGTGAATTTGTCTAATCTCATGCTTGCCTCCCCAGACCCCCTCCCTAACCCTCCCCCTCAAAGGAGGAGGGAACTGCTCCCTCTCCCTAGCAGGGAGAGGGCTGGGGTGAGGGTGGATTTTCCTTGGTTTATATCGAAGTTTTCACTCTCGGAGTGATCTTAATTTTTCAAACAGCTCTTTTTCTTCATCGCTGAGGTTGGTGGGTAACTGCACCGCGACGGTGGCGTATAGGTTCCCTCGTTCCTCAGGATTTTTCAAGTTGGGCATGCCCAGGCCGCGCAGACGGAACTGTTTGCCGTTGGCGGTTCCGGCGGGAATGGTGAGCTTGACGGACTTGTCGATGGTGGGAACATCAATCTGGCCACCCAGGATAGCGGTGTAAAGATCGACAGGCACGGCCGTTTTCAAATCATCCTCATCCCGCTCAAACTGTTTGTCTGCCTGCACCTTGATACTTAAATAGAGGTGCCCGCCATCCTGCCCCTGGCCTTTCAGTCGGACGCGGGACCCGGTTTTGGCCCCGCGCGGGATTTTGGCTTCGATGGAACGGCCGTCCTCCCACTGAATATTGCGGCTGGTGCCATAAAATGCTTCCGCCAGCGAGATTTCAATTAGATGTTCTACATCCCGGCTGCGTCGAATAGTTTGCGTCTGCTGCCCAAACAGGTCGCTAAAGTTGACAGTTTGGCCTCCGGCCGTTCGCCCCCCCATTTGTTGACCAAACAATGACTCGAAAAAGTCGGAGGGGTCAAACCCTGGGTTGGCGGTACGGGTCTGGCCCCGTGCACCCTGGGCACCCCGACCTTGGGCACCCCATTGCGACCAAAAATCATCGGGCTGGCCACCAGCGCGCTGGTACTGCTGCCACTGCGAACCGAACTGGTCGTACATCTTCCGCTTTTCGGCGTCAGACAGCACTTCATTCGCTTCGTTGGCATCTTTGAAGCGCTGTTCTGCCTGGGGGTCATCCTTGTTTAAATCGGGGTGATACTTGCGGGCCAGTTTGCGGTATGCTTTTTTGATGTCATCCTGGCTGGCGGTTTTGGGCACGCCGAGGATGCTGTAATAATCTTTGTACTCCATTGGCCCTTCCTGTTTTTGAAGTGAAAAGTGATAGAGTGAAAAGTAAAAAGTGGAGGGCCAAGAAGGCACCTCTCACTTTTTACTTTTCACTTTTTACTCAATTACATCTCCTGGAATTCGCCTTCGACGACATCATCCGGGTTTTCCTGGCCAGCATGGCCATTGGCGCTGCCGTTGCTGCCGGGCTGCGCCTGGCTTTGGTACAGCTGCTGGCTGAGCGCGTAGCTGGCTTGCTGCAGCTGCTCGGTGAGCGTTTTGATGTGGGTGGTGTCTTCGGTGGTAACGGCCGTTTTCAGTTCAGCAATCATGCCTTCGATGCGGCTCTTTTCACCTTCGTTGACTTTGTCACCCAGCTCGTTCAGGCTCTTTTCCGTGGCGTAGATCATCTGATCGGCCTGGTTGCGCACCTGAATCAGCTCGCGCAGCTTACTATCTTCTGCCTCGTGCACCTTGGCGGCGTTCACCATGCTTTCCACCTCAGATTCGGACAGATTTGTCGAGGCGGTGATCTGAATCTTCTGCTCTTTGCCGGTTGCCTTGTCTTTGGCGGTTACATCCAGGATGCCGTTGGCATCAATGTCGAATGTTACCTCAATTTGCGGCAAACCGCGCGGTGCCGGTGGAATTCCGTCCAGGCGGAACATGCCCAGGGTTTTGTTGTCTTTGGACATGGGTCGTTCGCCCTGCAAGACGTGCACGTCAACGGCCGTTTGACTATCTTCGGCCGTGCTAAACACCTCGGTCTTGCGCGTGGGAATGGTCGTGTTGCGTGGAATCAGCGGGGTCATCACGCCCCCCAGCGTCTCCAGACCCAGGCTCAGCGGCGTCACGTCTAGCAGCAGGACGTCTTTCACGTCACCGGCCAGCACACCACCTTGAATTGCGGCACCCAAAGCGACCACCTCATCCGGATTGACGCTCTTGTTGGGCGCTTTGTTGGTCAGGCTCTGCACCAGATCCTGGATCATGGGCATACGGGTAGAACCACCTACCAGCACCACTTCATCCATCTCTTTGGCCGAAAGGCCCGCGTCGGCCAGCGCCTTTTCAAACGGGCCACGGCAGCGCTGCACCAGATCTTCGGTGATCTGCTCAAACCTGGCGCGAGTCAGTGTCAGCTGCAAATGTTTCGGACCGTTGGCGTCGGCCGTGATAAAGGGCAGATTTAGCTCTGTCTGCATCAGGGACGACAGCTCAATTTTGGCTTTTTCGGCCGCTTCGCGCAGCCGCTGCAATGCCTGGCGGTCCTGGCTCAAGTCAATGCCTTGATCCTTGCGGAACTCGTCAATCATCCAGGTCACAATGCGCTCGTCCCAGTCATCGCCGCCCAAGTGGGTGTCACCATGGGTCGATTTCACCTCGACCACCCCGTCGCCCACTTCCAGAACGGAGACATCGAAGGTACCGCCACCCAGGTCAAACACCAGGATGGTTTGGTCCTCTTTTTTGTCCAGGCCGTATGCCAGGGCAGCGGCCGTTGGCTCGTTGATAATGCGCAGCACTTCCAGACCGGCAATTTTGCCGGCATCCTTAGTTGCCTGGCGCTGGCTGTCGTTGAAGTAGGCGGGCACGGTAATGACCGCCTGGGTCACGTTGGTGCCCAGGTACGCTTCGGCGTCTCGCTTCAGCTTTTGCAGGATAAAGGCCGAGATTTCTTGGGGCGAATACGTTTTGTCCACCACAGGAATATTCACGCGGGCGTCTTGCTGCGGCCCGCCGACAATTTCATAAGGCACCATGTTTTGGGTGCGCTTGGTTTCTTCAGAATCGATCCGGCGGCCCATCAGGCGCTTTACAGAGTAGATCGTGTTGTCGGGATTTACCACCGCCTGCCGTTTGGCCGTCTGGCCGACAAGACGCTCCCCTTTTTTCGTGAAGGCCACGATGGAAGGGGTGGTGTTGCCACCTTCGGCGGATGTAATAACGACAGCGTCGCCACCTTCCATCACGCTGACAACCGAGTTGGTTGTGCCTAAGTCAATACCAATGATTTTGCTCATGTTCATGCTCCTCTCAATACTAAATTCGCTCTTTTCGCGTCGAATGTTCGTTTTTGGTTATGGTTTTGCTTGATTTCTTATACAAAAAAATCTACGCTCTATTGTGCCCAAGCAGCATATGATTTGTGTAAGACGGCCGTTAGAGAATCGTTTGCGCCGTTGTGAGGCGGGGTGTGTGGGGTACGGCCGTCAAAAAAACAGGCGCTGGAGAAAGTGGCTCCAGCGCCTGCAAAAGTTAGCAGCGAGCTATGTTGACAGTGTTAACCTTCCACAACGGTGGTGGCGTTGCCCGCCTTCACCGCAATGCGTTTGGGCTTCACCGCTTCGGCCTTGGGAATGTTCAGTGTAAGCACGCCGTTTTCATAGGTGGCCGCAACGTTGTTCGGCTCAACCGGGGTGGGCAGGCTGATACTGCGCATGAAGC
>CAUJGI010000108.1 GCA_963169155.1 Chloroflexota bacterium | reverse complement strand
AAAAGGGCGAACTTGATCATAAGATCGGGGCGCAAAATTGCCAATCGAATTCCTGGAGCGGGCCTGGGATTTGTTTTCAGGAAACACCGCAGGTTAATCAATCAGTCAGGAGCGCGCGTTCCAGCCAGTCGAGGGCACGGCCGTCACGCACCATTTTGGGGGTCACGCGAATCAGCAGCCAGCCGTAGAGAGCCGCTTCATTGTATTTTTCGCAGTCGCTCTCAAAGCGGTCGGGGTGGGCATGGCCTTTGCTGCGGCCGGTGTCTGTTTGCATCCAGATGCCGCCTTCAATTTCACAGGCCACCAGCTGCGGCCGCCAGCAAAAGTCGAAGCGCCATTGGCGGTTGGCGTGAAAGCGGTATTCCGTTTTTGGCTCCGGCAGCCCGGCCAGGAGGATTTGTTCCAGCAGCACTTTATTCCAGTTAACGGGCTGGCTGCGGCGTACCGGGCGGGGTTTTGGGCGGCGAAACTTCACGCCCGAATTTTAGCACATTAGTTCTAATTTGGTAGGTTTTATATGGCTGTTCGCTTATCCTTGCGGGTCATTTTTGGCAAGAAATGGGCGAATCAGTAGCTGGTTCAAGCCTGCGCCCACGGCAATGCCGATGGTGTAGGCGACCAGGTCACTGGGTAAAAACGCGAAGCCCAGCACCAGTGCCCCGATTGTCGTGTTACGAATCTGGTTGAGCCACTCTGCCTGATAGAATTGCGAAAATTCGATGGCATAGGCAAACGTCAGCGCTGCCAGTACGCGGTATTTGAGCGGCCACTGCGGCTTTAGAAAGCAGACCAGCCAAAACACCAGCATCGCCCAAATCGCGTCGCCAACATACAGCAAAACAAACTGCGGCATGGGCACAAGGTCCGACCGTGAGAATAAACCAACCAGCATTGTCACAATGATGGCCAGCGCGTAAATGACTTGGTTACGAATGGTGCTGTCCCTTTACTTGGAGATTGAAAGCGTCATCATGGCAGTTTTGTCACTTCGCGACAAGCACCTGTGTGCCTGGGGAGATGCGGCCGTTCCTCAATTGCAACTACCATCGTGTACAATACCTGCATTGAAACCAAGATTATTTCTCACCCACTGAGGAGCAAAAAATGAGCCAAAAAAGTGCAAAAGATGTCGTGATTTTAGGTGCCGCCCGTACGCCAACGGGCAAAATGTCCGGCACCCTTGCCAGCCAGAAAGCTACCGATTTGGGGGCAACGGCCGTCAAAGCGGCCGTCGAACGATCCGGTATTGACCCCAACTCCGTGTACGAGGTGATTATGGGCAACGTGGTGGCCGCTGGTGTGGGGCAGGCCCCGGCTCGGCAGGCGGCCCTGCGCGGTGGCTTGCCGGACACGGTGGGCGCGGCCAGCGTCAACAAGGTGTGCGGTTCTGGTCTCAAGGCGGTCATGCTGGCTTCTAACGGCATCATCGCCGGGGAAGCGGAGGTGTACGTGGCGGGTGGCATGGAAAGCATGTCCAACGCCCCCTACCTGCTGCCCAAAGCGCGGCAGGGGCTGCGTTACGGCCATGTCGAGATGCAGGATTCGCTGCTGGCCGATGGTTTGTGGTGCTCCTTCCAGGAGTGGCCCATGGGCAATGCCGCAGAGTTCATCGCCAAACAGTATGAAGTGACCCGCCAGGAGATGGACGAATTTGCCTATCGCAGCCATGAAAAAGCAGCGGAGGCCACGGTAAACGGCCGTTTCCAGGCCGAAATCGTGCCCGTCGAACTCAAAAGTCGCAAAGGTACCACCGTGATCGATACCGACGAACCGATTCGCGCCAGCTTCAGCAACGGCAGCTATACCATGGAAACCAGCGTTGACGGCCTGGCCAAACTGCCGCCCGCCTTCGAGAAAGATGGCCAGGTGACGGCAGGTAACGCTCCTGGCCTTAACGACGGCGGCGCAGCATTGGTGCTGGCCAGCCGCGCCGCGGCCGAACAACAGGGCCTTGCGCCACTGGCCCGGATCATCGGTTACACCCATTTTGCCGTGGAGCCGAAGTGGCTGTTTGCGGCTCCGGCCCGCGCCATTCCCCGGCTGCTGGACAAAATTGGCTGGCGCATGGAAGACGTGGATCTGTTCGAGGTAAACGAAGCATTTGCCGCCCAGGTGCTGGCCAACGGCGTCGAGCTGGTGCAAAAAGGGTACCAATGGGAGTGGGACAAAGTAAACGTCAACGGTGGCGCGATTGCCCTGGGCCACCCCATTGGCGCCAGTGGTGCAAGAATTTTGGTCACGCTCATCCACGCCCTCCAGCAGCGCGATCTAAAACGCGGCGTGGCTTCCCTCTGCCTCGGCGGCGGTGAAGCGGTTGCTCTGGCGATTGAGTTGGAATGAGTTAGCTGTTAACAAAAGCGAAAAGAGCACCTTCAAATTGCAGAAGGTGCTCTTTTTTGTTTGCTCAACGTAGCCGCGGTTTCTTACCGCGTCATGCAAACGCGGTAAGAAACCGCGGCTACAGCGAGGGTCAGTCAGTTTCTGTGGTCAGTTTGGCCCACTTGTCTGCCATTTGTTTCATTTGCTCAGCGTACTTTGGCCAGTTGCGCAAAGTTTCTGGATCAAAATCAGCACCGTTGGGCCAAACAAGTGTCTGTACTTCAGGATCGATCTCAACCTGGTTAAAAAGGGCAACGTCTTGGAGTGGGCCAAACAACGCCCCTTTCAAAACCGGAAGAAAGTTGATTGTTTGCGTTGTTTCATCATCAAATTTGATCTTTAGCGTGTAATCCGCCACAAATTCAAAATGAACAACCTTATAAAACTTATGAGACATTGCTCGCTCCTTGCGTTACCGTAATGGGGCAATTTTGATCGGAAGCTGACCGGATTGTAACTGCTGCCACGCTTCATCCAATTCCCCTGTGTGTAACTCTGCCCAGGCTTCAACAAATCTTTGCTGCCTGAGCGGCAACGCGCCATCAATCAATTCAACGGGTTCGATGCTGTAAACGGCCGTGTGATTATGGTAGTACGCATACTTGGTTAGCCGGTAAGTATAGTTTTCAAATGGCCGTTTCGCAATTTATACAGGTGGGAACACTCGGCTAAAATGCTCTGTTTGGCGATGAAAAATTTGCACCCAAGCGAAATCGATATACCCGGTGTGACCCGAGGCCGGACCGTGACCTGCCCAGCAACAGGTGAGGCTGTTTGGGTACATTGTTGTGAGAGTCGGATGCAGTTGCGGAACTTCATGCCAACAACCCGCTGACCGCGCTATACTAACCACCAACCACTAATCCTACTTTGGAGGCAATATGTCTGACCGCTGCTTTTTAGTTTTGGGAGGCTCCGGCCTGGTCGGGTCGCAAATTGTGCGCACCGTGGCGCGGGCTTTGGAGCCGGATAAGATCGTCGTGGCCAGCCTGTTCCGCGGCGAGGTGCGTGAATTTTTGTACGATGCGCGCAAAGAGTTTCCCCATATCGAGTTTGTGGGGGCGTGGGGCGATGTGTTTGTGCGGGACGAATTTAGCCTGGAGCGCCGCCGTCGCTTGCTGCAAAGCAGCCATCGCCGCGACATGCTGTACGATGATCTGTTTGGCGGACTGGAGGCGGCCTACGGCCGTTCCGCCCTCGTCCAGCTTATCCAGCAGCACAAACCGGACGTGATTGTAGACAGCATCAACACCGCCACGGCCATCAGCTACCAGGATATCGAGAGCCTGAGCCAGCAAACCTACGACATTTTGCAACAGCTGCGCCAGATCGTCGATCACCAGGATTTGGAAGGGCTGGACGCCCTGGGCCAGGCGCTGGAGCAAAACGTCAGCACCCTGCTCATTTCTCAGTCGCTGCCGCAGCTCATCCGCCACGTGCAAATGCTCCACCGCGCTATGCGCGAAGTGGGTACCCGGCTCTACCTGAAGATTGGCACCACCGGCACCGGCGGCATGGGGCTGAACATCCCGTACACCCACAGCGAAGACCGCCCCAGCGCCAAATTGATGAGCAAAACGGCCGTTGCCTTTGCCCACACCGGCCTGCTCTTTTTAATGGCCCGCACGCCCAACGGCCCGCTGGTGAAGGAGCTCAAGCCAGGGGCGATGATCGGTTACCGACGTGTGGCGTATAAATCGGTGAAGGTGCGCGGACGGCCGCAGTTTCGTTATGAGAGCCAGGTGCAGGCGTTAAACGGCCGTCTCCCCCTGCGCGGCGATGAAAACCAGTACACCCGGCTGGGCAAGCTGCACATGGCGGGCGTGGATACCGGCGAAAACGGCTTTTTTGCCCGGGGTGAGTTTGAAGCCATCACCCACATCAACCAGATGGAGTTTGTGACGCCGGAAGAGATTGCCCAGCAAACCTTGCTGGAAATCAAGGGCAGCAACACGGGCTATGACGTCATTGCCGGGGTAGACAGCAGCATCATCAACCCCAGTTTCCGCGCCGGGGTGCTGCGCCAGACGGCGCTGGACAAGCTGGCCCGCATTGAGGAGGAGACGCACAGCCACAGCGTGGCGCTGGGCCAGCTCGGCCCGCCGGAGCTGTCTAAGCTGCTGTACGAGGCGCACCTGCTGCGGCTTAACTACCGCACCTTGCGCAACGTCTTGGAAACGCCCGCCAGTGAGCTGTCTGAAACGCTCTATCAGTTCATCACCGAAAATGAGCTGCTGCGTACCCAAATCACCTCCATTGGCGTGCCGATTTTGGCACCCGACGGCCGTTCCCTCATTCGTGGCCCGCGTCTCAACATCCCAGAGAGCATTTACCACGAGGTGGATCTGACGGACGAAAATGTAAATGCCTGGGCGCAGAAGGGTTGGGTGGATTTACGGCCGTCTAACTGCAAAACCTGGCAAGAACGGTTCGAGCGTATGCGACGCACCCAGCACATGCTGCACACTCGCGGCACCTCCTCCGTGACGATGAAAACATACCTGCCAGAAACCATCGAAATTGGCTCCGTTGTCGCCTGGCTGTTCAATAACGATTACCAGGGGCATCGCATCAAATAACGGGATAAACTTCAGCTGCGACGCACTTCCGCTCAAGCGTTGGACCGCACGGCTTGGCGGGATAAGTGCGTCGCATTTGTTTCTTCAGCTGAAAATGGCATGGATAAATTTGACAAGATATAATCGTAGGTTATAAATAGATGGGAGCAGGAATTATCCTCAAATCACGCATCCCCAAAAAACACATCATCAGGTAGCTGTTCGTTTAGCGGAATTCATAGAAAGCACAGAGGAATTACCAATGTCATCAAAATCAGCGTTTACGGGTTTATCCATGCCCGTGTTCACCGCGTTTGGTTGGGCGGGACAGGAAACCGCCATCAACTATGCCCTGGACCAGCTTGAGCTGTTTATTCACACCTTGCACAACAACCTGTCTCGCCAGGCAAGGGTCGATTTGCCTTTTGCCGGGCTGAGCCGGACGAACCGGTCGGTTTATATTGCGGCTGAAGAATCGCCGGAAGAAGATTTACACCTGGCTTTTTTTGCCCGGCCGTTAAGCCTGGAGATGCAGCTGGCCATCACCAATCAAAAGGCGCTGGTTAAAGCACTGAAAAATGCCGAAACTCAGCCGGTCATGGCCCATCGCCTTATTACCGAACTGGGGGCCGATTGGTCGCTGCGCGTGCAGCAAATGCAGGTGGATGAAGAAAGCGGTGAAGTAGCGCATTATCAGGATTTGTTCAAAGATAGCATTACGGCGCTGCTGCCCCAGGCATCGGCCGAGGTAATGAGCAAGGCGGCTTACCTGAACAACGAAGAAAAGTGGGTGACGCCGTTTTACTTGAGTCGGCGCTATACGTCGGAGCAAGCCGCCGCCATGGGGCTAAAAATCACCGACGTGCTGCGCGACCAGATTGACCAACTGCTGCCGCTGGTCCATTTCCTCACCGGCCGACAGGCTGGCGGGGCAAAGCGGAAGCCCCGGCCCAAGGCGCGCACCGTCAAACCGATGATGGGTGGCAAGGTCGAGGAAGAAACGGCCGTTTCCTCCATCGAAACTGTTCTCAAACCAGAAGACAGCTTTACCCACATGGCCGAAATTAAGCCGCTGCACCTGCGCCGTGGCTTCATCAACCTGACTTCGGCCCACTGGCCCTTCTTTGCCCTTAACTCCCGCACCGAAACGCGGCCCGTCACCATCTACTACGATGGCTTGTACGACAAAGACAGCGCCGTCTGGCGTATGCTGCCCAACGACATGGCCCGCATTGTGCTCAGCCCGCCGGTCCATCATTGGCTCGAAGACCACTTCTCGGAAAATGATGAAATTCAGGTCACCATTACCCGGCTGGAAAACGAGGAAATCCAGATTACCTTGAAGTCGGCCGAGTAAAAAGTTTACCGCCTGGCTGCTGAGTTTTTGCCTTCTTGATATTTTGCGCTCTCTGCGTATTTGCGATTTAGCAACATTTTGGGCGCTGTTGGCCATCAGCAGCGCCCTTTTTTGTTGGGGTACGGCCGTTCCCCTGCCAAAATTGTGCTAGAATATGGCCTCACACACGGCGGCAGGTAGCCCAAAACCCGCCGCCAAGGGGAAGCAATGAAGATTGATGTTGAATGGGCCGGGCAGGTTGATTACCTGGAAGCGTGGGATCGCCAAAAAGCGCTGGTGGCCGAGCGCCTGGAAAGGCCAGAGACACCCGGTAAAATTCTCCTCCTGGAGCATCCGCCAACGTATACCTTGGGGCGGAACGGCCGTCTGGATAACCTCCTCCTCAGCGAAGATGAACTGACGGCACGAGGCATCGCCTTTTACCAGGTGGACCGTGGCGGTGACATCACCTACCACGGGCCGGGGCAGCTGGTGGGTTATCCCATCCTCTCGCTCAAGCGTGTGTATGCGCAGCAGGGGCTGGGCCTGGTGCAGCGCTATGTCACCGACCTGGAGGAGATGGTTATTCGCACCCTGGCCGAATTTGGCATCGCAGGCCAGCGTTTTGCTGGGCATCGCGGCGTCTGGGTGGAAACGCCCAACGGACTGGACAAAATTGCCGCCGTGGGTGTGCGCATCCAGAAGGATGGTATCACCAGCCACGGCTTTGCCCTCAACGTCAACCCCGATTTAACCTATTTTGATAACATCATCCCGTGCGGCATTCGCGATCACGGTGTGGCCAGCCTGGCCCAATTAGTGGCCCGGCCCATCTCGGTAGCCCAGGTGCTGCCGTCCCTCATCGGCGCGTTTGCCGACGTTTTTCAGGTCCAAACCAACGTCCTGGCAGATCATCTGCCAGCTTGATCACAAAGGTGAACCATGTCATCTCACATTCCTTTAGACACGATTGAAGAAACATCCAAGCCGGAAGATCGGCCGTCGCAAAGACGGCCGTCCTGGATCAAAGTCCGCCAGATTCACGACACCAACGACAACTACCACTTCCTCAAAGGGCTCATGCGCACGCAGGAACTGCACACCGTGTGCGAAGAAGCCCGCTGCCCCAACATTGGCGAATGCTGGGGGGCGCGTACCGCCACCTTCCTCATCATGGGCGACATTTGCACTCGCAGCTGCCGCTTTTGTGACGTGAAGACGGGACGGCCGTTGCCCCTCGATTGGGCCGAGCCAGAACGGGTCGCCCAGGCCGTCCAGGCGATGAACCTCAAGCACGTCGTCATCACCTCCGTCAACCGCGACGAGCGGGCCGACGGCGGCGCGCCCATCTTTGCCGCCTGCATCAACCGCATTCGTGAGGTGCACCCCGGCTGCTCCATCGAAGTGCTCATCCCCGACTTCAAAGGCAGCCGTGACGCTCTGAAAATGGTCATGGATGCCCGTCCAGAAATCTTGAACCACAACGTGGAAACCGTGCGGCGGCTCTTCCGTGCCATCCAGCCGCAGGACCGCTACGAATGGGCGCAGGCCACTCTGACCAACGCCAAGCAAATGGCTCCTGACCTGCTCACCAAAAGTGGCATTATGGTTGGTTTGGGCGAAACGTGGGACGAACTGATTGAAACAATGCAGGATTTACACAGTTGGGGTGTGGACATCCTGACCATTGGTCAATATTTGCAGCCGACCAAGCAGCACAATCCCATCGAGCGCTACTATACGCCCGACGAGTTCGCTCAACTGAAGCAAATTGGTCTGGAAATGGGCTTTCGCTGGGTAGAAAGTGGTCCCCTGGTGCGCAGCAGCTACCACGCAGATAAACAAGTTGAACTGCTGCTCGGGGGTTCGGCGGAATAGGCATCCTTAGATGACGGTCTCATACCTGGGGTAAGTTTAACCAAGCGCTTTCCGCGGTCGTGCCGGTTTTTTGAGATTTTCTATATTAGCCAGGTGAAGGGTAGAGTTAATGCCGCTGATTGGTTGGTCTATTTTGCCTTCACATCTTCTGATTTCAATTTTAGGGAAATAACATGAGCAGTCGATGGAGTATTCCCACACGCTATACTGTCCTAATTATTATATTGTTCTCGTTGACGGCGTTTTTGTATGTCATCCGGTCGCTCATCGGTCCCCTCATAATTGCTGCCTTGCTGGCCTATATGCTTTATCCGCTTGTAAAGCGGCTGGAACGGCGTACTCGCGGCCGTTACGCTTTAAGTGTAAGTCTGGTCTATTTTCCTTTTGTTATTATATTAATTGCAACGCCTGGCATTGTTATCCCCATCATCATACGTCAGTTCCAAACCCTATCAGGTGAACTCTTTCAAGTTGTGGCTCAGATCGAGGTGCTCCTGGCGCGATCTGTGACTTTTTCGGGATTCACTTTCTCCCCTGAGGATGTAGCCAGATTACTGAATCTGACGACTGAATCTTTTACACCGGCTGCGGCAGAGACAATGCAAGCTCTGGAAGCAACTTCTACCAGCTTGCTTTGGTTCCTGGTTGTCCTGGTTGCCGTTTATTACCTGATGCTTGACTGGCAACACTTGCGCAGCTGGTTTATCAGCCTGATGCCTGATCCTGAACAAGCTGACCTTAATCGGCTGTTAGAAGAAATCGACCGGACCTGGCGAGCTTATATTCGTGGTACCCTGCTGCTCATGTTTATGATGGGTGTTTTTTTTACCATTGTCGGATTGGCATTGGGGCTTCCCGGTGCGGTGGGTTTAGGCTTGTTAACCGGATTGTTGAGCATTATTCCCGAATTGGGGCCAAGTATAGCGGGGATCATTGCTACCCTGGTCGCCTTGTTTGAAGGCTCTAATTATTTGCAGCTATCTAATTTTTGGTTTGCCGTGCTCATTGCTGGTATTTATCTTGTTGTGATGCAAGTCAAGGCGCTGTGGTTACGCCCAATGGTCATGGGTCGTTTTTTGCATATGAATACAGGGCTTGTCTTCGTGGCAATCATTGGTGCCGCGCTTATTTCTGGTGTTTTGGCAGCGTTAATTATATTGCCTGTACTTGTTACTGTTGGGCAAATTGGTCACTACTTGCGAAGCAAATTACTTCACCTTGATCCCTGGCCAGTGATGGAGATGCCTCCAGTAGAGGTGCTTGCCCAAGAAAGTAAGTGAGATTCTGGCCAGGGGTTGACACGGCCGTATCTACTCCCCATCCTTGCCCTATTAAATTTCACAACTATTCTAAGTTGTTAGGGTTTTCTGCATGGGATACCATTAAACACGCAAAACCTGATAACTTTAGCAAGGAAATCGTATGGCCCGTACAAAAATAGTTGCCACCATTGGACCCGCCTCGAACAACCCAGAAACTATCCGTCGCATGATTGCGGCCGGGATGCGTGTGGCCCGCATCAACTTCTCCCATGGCGATCACCAACAGCACACCAAAACCGTTAAAATGCTCCGTGACGTTGCCGACAGCGAAGGCAAGGTGCTGGGCATTTTGGGCGACCTGCAAGGCCCCAAAATCCGCCTGGGCCATGTGAAAACGGGCGGTATCCAGCTTTCGTTGGGTGAGGAGGTGGTGCTCACGCCGCACCGGGGCCAGCCCGCCATGATCCACATGCCCCACCCAGACCTCATTGAAGTCATTGAACCGGGCGCGCGCCTGGTGATTGGCGATGGCGAGGTGGAGTTCACCGTTGCCGAGAAAATG
This sequence comes from Chloroflexota bacterium, assembly GCA_963169155.1. Taxonomy (GTDB): domain Bacteria; phylum Chloroflexota; class Anaerolineae; order Promineifilales; family Promineifilaceae; genus Leptofilum. The sequence goes on along the minus strand of CAUJGI010000108.1, from coordinate 5,163 downwards.
GGCGATGCCTTGCGCTGCATCACCACGGTGGCTGGTTTGTTGGAATCGCGCAAAGGGGTCAACGCGCCCGGCACCGATCTGCCCATCTCCAGTATCACCGACAAGGACAAGGAAGACCTGAAGCTGGTGTGTTCGTTGGCGCTCGATTATGTGGCGCTTTCTTTCGTAAGAACGGCCGCTGATATCGAAGAGCTGCGCCAACTCATGAGGGCGGAAGGGGCCGATATTCCCATCATTGCCAAAATTGAGAAAAGCGAGGCCATTGAGCACCTGCTGGAAATTCGGGATGCGGCCGATGGCATGATGGTCGCCCGTGGTGATTTGGGCATTGAGGTCCATCCGCAGGAAGTGCCCCTGCTGCAAAAGCGCATCATTCGCGTATGCAACGATGTAGGTAAACCCGTGATCACGGCCACGCAGATGCTGCAATCCATGGTGGAGCACCCGCGCCCCACCCGCGCCGAAGCCAGCGATGTGGCCAACGCCATTCTAGACGGCACCGACGCGGTGATGCTGTCGGGTGAAACCGCTTCCGGTAATTTTCCCGTTGAATCTGTGTTGATGATGAAGCAAATCAGCGAAATTATTGAAGGCGCTTTTCCCTACGTCGATTGGCGTAACCGACGCCAGGCTGAAGTAGCTGAGACGCACAACGTGGCGCAGGCCATCAGTTCCGCCTGCTGCGATATTGCCGAACAGATCAAAGCGCGCGCCATTGTGAGTGCAACCATGTCTGGCTATACGGCCACGCAAATTGCCCGCCACCGGCCGCCGACGCCGGTTATGGCCGTCTCGCCGTTAGAAAGCACGCAGCGTAAATTGTCACTGGTGTGGGGTGTGGAGTGTGTGTTGGTGCCTGACTTTACCAATACAGACAGCATGCTGGAGCAAACGGCCGTTGCTATGAAGCGCTACAATCTTAACCCAGGGGACAAGCTGGTCATTACCGCTGGTGTCCCTTTTGGCCTTGCTGGCCAGACTAACCTCATTCAGGTCCACGAGATCCACTGACCTTACCCCCGCAGTGCGCCACAACCACCCTGTAAACTGCTTGTGTAAAAATTAGGGGCGATTTACAATACGGCTCCAATCGTTCGCAGCAGTTTCAGGGATTTGACGGAGAAAAACAGATGAGTACAGCAGCATCGGGTCCACACAGACTTGATTGGGAGCCACCAACAATCAAAGGAATCGAAGACACAGGATTGTCTCAGGGTTTCTTGCAAGACTTGGCCCTGAAAATCATGTATTTTCGCGGACAGCTTACCGGGCATGATATTGCCGAATATATGTACCTCCCCTTTGCCACCGTGGTCAGTACCGTGATGGAGTTTCTTAAACGTGAGCAAATGTGCGAGGTGAAAGGGTCGGGCGGTTTGGGCGCGGCCACGTACCAATATTCCATCACCACCAAAGGGGCCGAACGCGCCCGTGAGCAGCTGGAGCGTACCACCTATGTGGGTGCGGCCCCTGTCCCCTGGGACAGCTACGTGGCGGCCATCAAGGCCCAGGGTGGCAATCGGCTCAAAGTCAGCCCGAAGATGATGCAGCAGTCGCTGTCCCACCTGATTTTGGAAGAGTCGGTCTTTAACAAAATTGGCCCGGCGGCCAATTCGGGCAAATCCATTTTTCTCTACGGCCCGCCTGGCAACGGCAAAACAACCATTGCCGAAAGCATTGGCCGGATGATCCTGACCAATGACATGTACATTCCTTACGCTGTCGAGGTAGATGGCCAGATCATCAAGGTATTTGATGAAATCAACCATGTGGCCGTGCCCGACACTGAGCGCCGCACCACCACGGGTCAGTTGGGGCCGCGCCGGGGTGATGCCCGCTGGATTCGCATCAAGCGCCCCGTGATTATGGTCGGTGGTGAGCTGACGCTTGACGGCCTGGAGCTGATTTACGATCCGACCAACAAATATTACGAAGCCCCCTTCCAAATGAAAGCGAATGGCGGCATGTTCCTCATCGATGACTTTGGTCGCCAGCAGGTGCGCCCGCGTGACCTGCTGAACCGCTGGATCGTGCCCATGGAAAAGCAGATTGACTTCCTGGCGCTGCACACCGGCCGCAAAGTGGAAGTACCGTTTGAGGTGCTCATTGTTTTTTCCACCAACCTGCCGCCGCGTGACCTGGTTGATGAGGCGTTTTTGCGCCGCATTCGCCACAAAATTGAAGTGACTTCACCTTCGTTTGATAATTTCCGTGAAATCTTTAAGCGGGTGTGTGAACGCCGCCGCGTCGAATACGACGAGCAGGGGGTGCGCTACTTGCTGCAGGAGTATTACATCAAGCGCAACCAGAAGCTGCGGGCCAACCATCCGCGCGATTTGCTGGATCAGCTGTTGGACATTGCCGACTACCTCGGTGTGAAGCCGCAGCTAACCAAAGAGTTAATTGACCAGGCGGCCGATTCTTACTTTGTACAGCTGTAAACGGTAAACAATGACAGATTGGGTTTCGGGGCAACGGCCGTTTATCATCGGTCATCGGGGTGCCAGTGCCGCAGCACCGGAAAACACCCTGGCGGCCTTTGCTCTGGCCCAGGCACAGGGGGCCGATGGCATTGAGTTTGATGTGCAGCTCTCGGCCGATGGCTGGCCGGTGGTTATCCACGATGGCCGGCTGGACCGTACCACCAACGGCCGTGGTCGGGTGCAAGATTTCACCGTGGCGCAGCTGCAAGAGCTGGACGCGGGCGAAGGGCAGTCCATTCCCACCCTCGACGAACTGTTTGAAACCCTCGGTCCTCACTTTTTGTACAACGTGGAGCTGAAAACGGCCGCCCTGCGCGACACAGGTCTGGCCGCCGCTGTGGCCGACCGCATCCAATCCCACGGTCTGGCGCGGCAAACGGTTGTTTCCTCGTTTAATCCCCTGGCGGTGCGCTATGCCCGCCGCCACCTCACCCAGTCCACCTGGGTGGCCCACCTCAGCTACAAGTCAGGCTTCCAACTGCTGCAATTGTTCATTCCGGTCCAGGCGGTCCATCCACATTACCGCATGGTGGATGCTCGCTACATGGCCTGGGCCAAAAAGCACGGTTGGCGGGTCAACGTCTGGACGGTTGATGACCCGGCTGAGGGCCAGCGCCTGGCCGACCTGGGGGTGAATGCCATCATTACCAACAAACCAAAATTGATGCGGGAAGCGTTGGTGCGTCATGAAAGTTAAAGTGATTTTGAATCCCTACGCCAATCGCTGGCGGGCTGGCTCTCGTGTGGACGACGTTCGAGCGGCGTTTACGGCAGTTGGCCTCACCCCAGACATTGTGCAGACGACCCAACCACGCGAGGCGATTGCTCTGGCAGAAACGGCCGTTTCTGAAGGTTACGATGCCGTGGTTGCCGCCGGAGGTGATGGCACCCTGAACGAAGTGGCCAACGGCCTGCTGCGCGCTGCCGGAGATGGCCCCACCACGCCCTTTGGCATCCTGCCCATCGGCACGGCCAACGACTTTAGCGACATGGTCGGTCTGCCGCGCGACCTGACCCAGGCGGCACGCATTATCGCGGCGGGTAAAACGCGCCAGATTGACGCCGGGCGCATCAACGATCACTTTTTTATCAACAACTGCGCCGTGGCGATGGAACCGATGATCACTCTAGAAAACATCCGCATGAAGCGGCTGTCGGGCGAGATTCGCTACATCGTGGCGCTGATGAAGGGGCTGATCAAGCTCAAGGCGTGGCAGATGGATTTGCGCTGGGACGGTGGCGGCTACAAGGGGCCAACGTACCTGCTGTCGGTCTGCAACGGGCCGCGCACAGGCGGCTTTTACATGGCCCCCGATGCGGCCGTCGACGATGGCCTGTTTGACTTTGTGTTTGCCCCCAAGGTGCCCAAGCGGACGGTGCTGGCTATTTTGGTCCGGCTGTTTCGCAAGACCCACATTTATCATCCGCAGGTGGTGTACGGCCGTACCACCCACATCACCATCACCAGCCAGCCCGGCACCCCCATCCACGCCGACGGCGAAATCATCGCCGAAGCCGCCACCCGCATCGAGTACAAAATTCTCCCCGGCAAGCTGACGCTCCTGCAAAGTTAAGAAAGTTCACCGCAGAGCACGCGGAGAGCGCAGCGAAAAGAGATAAAAATCTGCGTCATCTGTGAAATCTGTGGATCCCCTTCCCCTACTGGTAAATGATGAGGACAGGTTGGGGAACCAGGTTCATCACCTCGGCCGGGCTCATAATGGGGTAATCGCCGTCGGTGGGGAAGAGTTTGAAGCCACCAAACTCGAAGGCCGGTTCGCTGGCGTAGGTGGTGTAGTTGTAAATTTTCACCTCGGCTGGGCCAACGCCGTCACCATCAATGACAATGTCCACAAAAGGATAATCTTCGATAGAGGCTTTGTCCGGCAGCATCGAGGGCAGGAATTGGTGCAAAATCAGCACGCGGTTCAATCCAATTGCTGCCCCGATCTCATTCAGCCGCGCCTGGATTTGATTGATCTGTGCGGCGTACAGCTGCCCCACGTTAACGCCCGGGATCTGCCCGCCCTGCATGGTGAACTCTGGGTCAATCGCCAGGTGGATGTGTGGTTCGTATAGCAAATATTCCACACGGCCGAATTCCGTCAGTAAATCTGCGTACCCCGGCTGAATGTCCAGGATAACGGCCGTTTCTAACGCCTTCGCCTCCGCCACCCACTGCTCAATCAGCGCCAGGCTCACGTGATGGTGGTAGCCGGGCGGGTGAGGATTGGCCACGGTGGTCACCAGGTGGTACGTGGGCAAAATCAGCCGGTCGGAGAGCGGCGCATACTCGGCAACGGTGGCCAGCAGTTGGGCGTGCATCTGGTCGCGCGGCAGTTCGCCCACAATGCCCAGGCCCGGCCCGGTAGGGCTGCCGTAAAATGCCACCAGCCGAAACTGGGTCAGGTAACCCTGCGGCTGGTTGGGATCGAGGCTGGGGTGGTATTTGGGAACGGCCGTTGCCGTGGGCAGCGGCGTATGGGTGGTGGTTGGGGTGGGCGGAATGGCCGTTGCCGTCGCTTCTGGTGTGGCGGTGTTTTGCGCCACGGGTGGCGTGAGCCGGGGGGTAGGTGGCTGGGGCAGCAGCGCCAGGGTAGGTACCAGCGTTGGTAGCGGTCTGACGGAGGCCAGCAGTTGGGGCGCGCTGCAGGCCGCCAGAAACAGTAATGCGAGAGGG
>CAUJGI010000107.1 GCA_963169155.1 Chloroflexota bacterium | reverse complement strand
AGTAAGACATTCTGCTCTGCTAAGCAAAGAGAAGAATCTTGCAAGGATTAAGTGGTGAGAGCAGCCTTACTCAAACCAAGGTTCTGTGAATTCCCCAGCGGGCGGGATGCTTCGGAGGACCTCAGCATGACAATTTGCGTTAGTTGTCATTCTGAACGCAGTGAAGAATCCCGCAAGCACCCCAACGCAAGGGCCTTGCCCAAGCCAAGGCTCCTTGAATTCTCAAGCGGATGGGATGCTTCGGGGGACCTCAGCATGACATTCCAGGTTAGGGCGTGGGTTCGGGCGTTGGTGTGGGGGGTGGGGCGTCAATGACGATTTCCACAAACGTGGTGCGGTAGGGCTGCACCACAATCTCCTGCGTCACCCGCTTTTCGCCAATCTGCACGATGACTTTGTAACTGCCTGCGCCGACGTCGTCGAAGGCAAACGTCTCGTTCCACAGCGGATCGCTGTTTAGCGTTTCATTGGCGTAGGTGGTGGTGGTGTGCCCAACGTTGGCCCCATCGGACGAGGAGAGCGAGACAACCATTTCATGCCAAACTTCCCCGGTGGAAGTGGTGACCCGGCCTACGACCGTGCCGCGATCCGGGAAAGGGTAAAGCCACAAGCGGGGATTGCGGGTACTGTTGTAGCTGTTTTCGCCCACGCGCACTTCAAAATGGAGATGCGCGCCGTCGGCCACGCCGGTAGCGCCAGAGAGGGCAATCTGCTGCTGCATGAGCACGTGCTGCCCTTCTACCACCTGCGTTTCAGACAGGTGGCCGTACAGGGTAAAGACCGGCTGGCCTTGCCACAACGTGTCGTGCTGGATCACAACCAGGTTGCCATAGAAGTTGGACTGTGGGCCGGCGAGCTGCTCGCTGTCACTGCCCGCGTACACCACCGTGCCATCGGCGACGGCTAACACGGCCGTTCCTGCCGGAACATAAAATTCAACGCCGTGATGCGGGCGCAGGGTGCCGCCGCGCGTGCTGCCGTACGGGTACACCTTGTCGGTCCAATTGGTCTGCCCTTCATGGATGGGCCGCCAGAACCAGTAATGTTCTTCGGGCAGGGTGTAGCGCAGGTTGGGCGGGGTGGGGGTGGCGGTGGGCAGATCGGGCGTGGGGGTAGGGTCGGGCACGGCCGTTTCCCCCACCACAGCCACTTCGGCCACTTCGGCCGCCGCATCCTCTGGCCGAGAGAGCGAAAACGACGGCATTTCGGCCGCAGGCGGCGGCTCGCTGTACTCGATCACCGGCTGGGCCAGGGCGGGTTGGAGGGTTGGCGTGGGCAAGGCCTCAGACACAGCCGCCAGCTGCGTGTTGACCGTTTCCACCGGCGCTGCCTGGCAGCCGCCAAGAAGCAGCATGACGACAACGGCCGTTCCAAACCACCTAACTTTGTTGACAATAGGACACAGATCAACACAGTTGAACACAGATAAAGAAATCTGCGAAAATCCGTGTTTATCTGTGTTCCTTACATTTGTGGCGCTTCGCCCGCTCATGCAAAACCTCCGCGCTCGGCAGCAACGGCTTTTACCCGTTGCGCCAGTTCGGCCGTTTCGCCAATGAGCGTGGCCAGTTCGGCCTGCCACTGTTTGACCAGCGCCTTGTCTTTGACGGTGGTGGCGTTGATCTGGACGTTGAGTGCGGCCGTTTCCACTGCCGCCAGAGCCAGCAGCACCCCGGCCGTGGCGTCGGTGACGGCGTTGATGTTGCCCACCTGAGCCAGTTCGCCCGCCAGCTGGGCGGCCCGATGGCTGAGCCGGACGACACGCAGCGGCACTTCGGCCGCGCCGATGGTGGCCTGCTGCACCCGCGCCTCGCGCTCGCTTTCTGCCAGCTCTTTGTTGCGGAAAACGGCCATGACGGCTTCAAAGGCGGCGGCGTCTTCGTTGATGGCCGCGGTGAGCTGTTCACGCAGGGTGTTGGCTTCGGCCAGAACGGCCGTCATGCGGTCCTGAACCTCGGCGTATTTTTTGCGGTTGACGGTGAGGCCTGCCACCATTTGCGCCAGGCTGGCCGCCAAAGCACCCGCCAGCGCCGCGACGGAACCGCCGCCGGGCGTGGGCTGGTCGGAGGCGACGCCTGCTAAAAAGGCATGGGGCGTCAGGTCCACTTCTTCCTGGCCTTCGTGCAGGCGATATTCCAGCACCTGCTCGTCCAGCATCTCATCTAGCTGCAAATAATATTTGGCGCTTTCCATGAGCGCTTTTTGCGGAATCATGCCCACCAGCTCGGCCCGGGTGATGGCAACACCGTAGTGCGCCGCCTCGCGCCGCACCATTTCTTGCACCAGGTGAAGGGGGGTTTTTTCAAAGTGGGTCAGGTTCATGCTCACCTGGGCCTGGCCTTCCACCAGGAAACCTTTGGCCTGCACGTAGCGCAGCCCGCCGCTGGAAAAGCGAATGGTGCGCGAGATTTTTTCGGCGATGTCGACGTTGTCCGAGTTGAGGTAGAGGTTATAGGCGATGAGAAACGGCCGTACCCCAATCACCGTTGCGCCCCAATTTTTGGCCTGGGCCGGGCCGTAATCCGGCTTACGGGCCGGGTTGGTTTCTACTTCTTGCTTCCACAGCTCGTACTGCCCCTGGCGAATGTCCGACAGCTTCTCCCGCTCCGGGCTGGTGGCGGCATTGCCGTAGAGATAAACCGCAATGCCCAGTTCGTCCCCGACGCGCTGGCCCAGGCGCTTCGCCATATCGACGCAGTCGTTGATGGTGACGCCGCGAATGGGAATGAAAGGGCAGACGTCGGTGGCCCCAATGCGCGGATGTTCCCCCTGGTGCGTGTCCAGATCAATCAGCTCCGCTGCCTTGCCAATGGCGCGAAAGGCAGCTTCTTCCACATCGGCCGGTGCGCCCACGTAGGTGATGACGGTGCGGTTGTGGTCGGGATCGGCGCTGACGTCCAGCACGTTGATGCCGCGCACGGACCGGATGACGTCGGCGATGGCGGTGTAGACGGCCGTATTGCGACCTTCGCTAAAATTAGGAACACATTCAACAAGCTGCTGCATGATCAAGCAAACTCCTTCGGATTAAGCGTTACACAGAGTTGCACAGAGAAGTCACAGAGCTGCACAGAGAAAAGAAGATTATTGTCTCTTTGGGAATTTATGGGGTTGACAGCCCGTGAAACGTGAAACGTGATGCGTGACCAGAGGTGAATCACGTTTTACGTTTCACGTTTCACGCAAAGCCCCACGAAATCCGAAAGACCCAAATTATTTTAATCTGCGCAATCTGCTGATAATCCATACCGTCCACGTAACCGCCAGAAAAATAGTGGGAAAGGTTCAAAACGTGCTTTTTTATCATGAATGGGGCTGGCAGGCCACTATTTATTTACGGCGCAGGCTGGATTTGACCTGCTGCCACCGTTTCTTACCGGGGCTCACATCTTCCGCTTCGATGGGGGAACGGCCGTACCGCGCCTCCAGAAACGCTTCGGTGAGCACATCCACATCTTCCTCAGCATCGGGCCAGCTTTGTTTTAAATCCTGGGCAAACTCCAGCGGCGTTTCTGCCTCCTGGCGCGGCACGCCTTTGTCGGCGGCGCGCTTGACGGTGGAGAGGTAAAAATAGCGAATTTGCTCGCGCGGCGAAAGGCCGTTGAGGCGAATGAAACGCCAGGGAGGCTGATTGGCTGGCTTGTCGGCCGGTTCGCGCTGCAGGCGCGCGCGCACCGCTTGCTGCCAGTCGCGCACCTGGTGGCCTGCACCGCGCCAGGCAGTTTGCAGCCAGGTGCGGAATTGGTGCCAGATGGATTGGAAGACGGCCGTATTCACCTTTACCCCTCGTTCCCGCAAGAAAAAGCTGATGGCCATCACGCTCACCACAATGGCCACCGCCCAAAACAACGAACTGACGATGAGACCGCTGTCCACGGCTGAGGGCGGCAGGGCTGGGGGGATGGGCGTCGCAGTTAGGGTGGGCGGCGGTGGCAGGGTGGGCTGAAGCAGCGGCTCGGTTGTGGCGGGGGCTGGATCGCCGGTAAACAGCGAGATAATCCAGGCCAGCAAGGTTGACAGGAGCGTCATGATGATGGAAGCGGCCGTTGACAAGACCCACACCGCCATCTGCAAAATTCGGCCGATGGCAAAGGTGGAACCAATCGGCAAAAACGCCGCAACCAGGGCAATGCCGCCCAGCAGCAGCAGCGTGTAGCGGTGCCAGCTCTGCTCCACCTGCCCGGCGCGTGTGACCCCGTTGATCAGCCAGCGGGCATTCATGGCCGCCAGCCGCGCCTGGCTGAGCAGGGCAAATCCGGCCAAAAAGTACAGCAGCAAAAAGAGCACTAACTCGGTGCGCAGCCCCAGCCGCGCCCCCGCCAGCGAACTGCCCCGATAAATTTCTACGACGTCGTAGTTGCTCATCGAGGTAACAACAGCCAGGATAAGCGCCCCGGCGATCCACTGCCGGAAAAAGGACAAGACGATCTCGCCGCGATTGGTGCGCACCGGCTTGTCGCTGGCATTGCGCTGGCTGGTTGACAGGGCGTAGTAATACACCTCGGCCTGGTCAATAGCCAGCCTGGTGAAGGTTTGCGCCAGGCTGACGCTGCGTTCCCAGGCAAACAAGCTCACGATGCCACAAAAAATGAAGGGCCCATCCAGTAAAAAGAGGTGGGGCCGGGCCAAAATGTCTGGGAGGTCGGCCAGCTGGGGCCAGTTGCCAAGGACGCTCCAGCTGAAAAAGCGCAGCAGCAGGGTGAGCAGCAGCAGTTCAGCGGCGCGGTAGGCGGTGTGGTTGAGCAGCCGCCGTTCCGGCTGCTGCAGCCAGAGGGTGGTGTAGCAGCTTTCCAGGGTGACAAAAAATAGAAAGCCGCTGTACGGCAGCCAAAGGTCGCTGCGGGTGATGATTTCGGCGAGGACCAGCAGGGCGGAGAAGAGACCGGTGATGAGGACGCTAATTAGCAGCGGTTGGACGACGGTGCGTGACCATTTGTTGGTGATGAAGGCCAGCCGGGGATCATCCAGCGGAAGAACCGGGGCGGGCGGCGGTGAACCCGGCGGTGGGACGGGGGGAATGACCCGTGGCTTTCGTCGGGCGCTCATGCCGTCACTCCCTGGGCAAACGGCCGTCGCCACGGGTCCAGATCGCGCGGGCTGGCCACGTTGTAGGCGGCAAACCCCAGCCGTCTGGCCCGCTCGCGCACCAGGCCAAAGTTGCCGTCTGGCTCCACGGTGATGAGGATGGGGTTGAACCCGGCGCGCACCAGCCGGTGCAGGCTCTGGCAGACGGCTTCGCTGCCGTTGGCGGTGATGGCCAGAATGGTGACGCCCCAGTTGAGGTGCAGGCAGGCGTTGGCCGCCCATCCGGTAAAGGAGACCGTTTCTTCGGTTTCGATGCGGGCCAATCGTTCCAAAATTTTGGTGAGGTGGGGACGGCCGTTGCGCGGCGGAATGGCGGGCGGCATAAATGCCCCCGGGTTGGCCTGGATGACGCCGTGGCTGGGGCGCAGCAGCCGCCCGGTGGTCTCGTCGAAGCCGTGCTGGCCGCTGGACAGGGGGTCGATGCCGTTGGTGATGAAGCCGACGCTCTGCCGCTGGTTTACCAGGTGCGCCGCCAGGGAGGCAGCGACCTCGATGGCCCATTCGGTGACGTCGCCCCGGTTGCCAAATTGGTAGTCGGCGCTGTGCAGGTTGAGCAGAACGGCCGTTTCCAACGAAATGGCCGGTTGGAACGTTTTCACCATGAGCTGACGTGTGTGGGCGCTCGCTTTCCAATTAATCTGCCGCATGCTGTCGCCGGAACGAAAGTCGCGGATGCCCATCGGGCGGGCGGGGTCTTCAAACAGCCGCTGGTGGCTGGCGACGGTGCCAAAGGGCAGGCGCGAGGGCAGCCCCAGCTGGGTGAGCGGCGTCAGGCGCGGGTAGACGGTGAGGTAGTCGGCGGGCAAAAAGGCGACCAGCTCTGGATGGATGCCAAACAGGTCGCCGGTGGTAAGCCGCAGCGGGCCAAGCTGGTAGTAGCCCCGGCGGCGGGCGATGACCTGGTAGTGGAATTCGGCCGTTTCGCCCCGTCGCAGCGAGACCACCTGGTGCAGCGGGTCGCCATGTTTCAGCTGTACCGCCACGCTCTCCTGCACCTGAATCCAGGGCAGCGGCAGCCGCCCCCGGTTGCTCAGCTGGATGGTTACCGGCACGTCTTCACCCCAAAACGCATTGCGCGCGTACTGCCGGGCGCTGTGCAAATTTTTGACGGCGCGAGGCATCAGCCAGCGCCCCCAGGCATAAACGCCCGCGCTGACGTAAATCACGTAGAAAATAAAATCGACCCGCAAAAAGAAGGCGAGCAGCAGGAGGATGAGAATGAGGGCGGAGAAGTTTCCCATTGTTCAGGGTAGGCGAGTTGGCGAGTGGCGAGTAAAAAGTGAAAAGTGAAAAGTGAAAAGTTGGACTCGCACACTGGCCAACTGGCAGACTCGCCACGACTTATTCAAGTTTGCCAATATCCAGCGGCGTGGCTTGCATGATTTCTTTGAGGATGCCGAGGTGGGTATGGCCGCGCAGGGCGCTTTCTGGGTGGATGAGGCAGCGGTGGGAGAGGATGGCGGGGGCGAGCTTTTTGACGTCGTCGGGCAGGGTGTAGTCGCGGCCTTGAACGGCCGCATATGCCTGAATGCCCCGGTAAAGCGCATGGCTGCCGCGTGGGCTGGCTCCCAGGATGAGATCTTTGTGCCGCCGCGTGGCAAACACCAGCCGCACGATGTAGTCACGCACCGTGTCATCGACGTGAACGTCCCACACCTGCCCGGCCAGTCGGGGCAGCTCGCGGCCATCGACCACCTGGGTTAAGCTCTCGAGGGGGTGGGCGCGGCCCAGGTTGAGCAGCATCTGGTTTTCGCTGGCTTCGTCCAGGTAGCCCAGGCCCAGCTTCATGAAAAAGCGGTCGAGCTGGGCTTCGGGTAGAGGGAAGGTGCCTTCATACTCGACCGGGTTTTGCGTGGCCATGACAAAAAACGGCCGTTCCAACCCATGTGTCACCCCGTCTACCGTCACCTGGCGCTCGCCCATCGCCTCCAGCAGCGCCGACTGTGTGCGCGGCGTGGCCCGGTTGATTTCGTCGGCCAGCAAAATATGGGTAAAGTCAGGGCCAGGCACAAAGGAAAAGCCCTGCTTATGCTGGTCAAAAATAGAAACGCCGGTCACGTCGTTGGGCAGCAGGTCGGGGGTGCACTGCAGGCGCTTAAACTGGATGCCCAGGCTGACGGCAAAGGCGCGGGCCAGCATCGTTTTACCCACACCGGGCACATCTTCCAGCAGGGTATGCCCTTCACACAGCAAAGCTACCACCAGCAGCTCTAAATTCGGCCGTTTGCCGATGATCACTTTTTCTACGTTATCCAGCAAGGTTTGGGCGAAGGTTTGTATCTCGTTCATTGCGGTTATTGTCCCTCATAAGTGGGCGAGTTTGCAAGTTTGCCAGTGGGCGAGTCTGTCAGTGGGCATTTCGGTTACAGGATATACTCGCCACTTGCCACTCGCAAACTTCTATGGCATACGCGCGCCGCGCGGCATAAAATAGCTGCAACATGACAATACCACTCGACACCGATTTCGACACCGATTTTGCCAACCAGATTGCCCAACTGGAAGCGTACAACAAGCATCATTACCGGCCCAACAGCTATTTACACAAATGGTGGGCGCGGCGCTGCGGCAGCACCTTTCGCCTGATTTTGAAGCAGCTTGTCGAAAATGAAGCGCAGCGCGATTATTACACACCGGGCGGGCTGGCGGGCAAAATCATCCTGGACCCGATGATGGGCGGTGGCACCACGCTGCACGAGGCGATCCGGCTGGGGGCGCACGTCATCGGGGCGGATTTGGAACCGATTCCGGTGCTGCAAGCCCGCGCCACGCTAACAAAGGTGAACCTGACAGAGCTGGAGCGGGCCTACAAGCAGTTTTACACCCAGCTGCGCCAGGCGGTGTCGCCCTATTTTCAGACGATTTGCCCGGAGAGCGGCTTGGTGACGGCCGTAAATTACACCCTCTACGGCGTCCAGCGCATTTGCAACGGCCG
>CAUJGI010000106.1 GCA_963169155.1 Chloroflexota bacterium | reverse complement strand
GGCCGATCAGCGCTGGTTGACGATGGCCTTCCGGCAAGACGGCAGCATCGTGCCTGATGGTGCGGCGGCGATGCCCTTCCTGGTGCAGCTCATCAGCGACTCGGACAACCCCAAACTGCGTGCGGCGGCGGCGAATTTGCTCAGCCATCTGCCTGCCTTGGATGCGATACCGGCGTTGGAAACGGCCGTACGTGACACCGATTTCCACGTTAGCGAAGCCGCTTTCACCACCCTCTGTCACCTGCGCCGCGCCTATGGGTAAAGGTAGAGACGTTGCATTGCAACGTCTCTACCACACAAGCAAAAAAGCGCTCCTCAAACTTGAAGAGCGCTTTTTCTCTTTTCACTTCTTACTTTTCACTTCTTACTTTTTACTGCTTCCCCGCCTTACTCTTTCGGCCACGGACCCAGGATAACGGTGTCTACGGCGTGAATCACCCCGTTGCTGGCATTGATGTCGGCGATAATTACTTTGGCGTCATCGTTGACATACAGATTACCATCGAAGAATTTCAGGCCAGCTTTTTCACCGCTCACCATGGTGACGTCACCGAGCAGGGTTAGCGCTTTGTCGGAGAAGACTTCCCCTTCAATGACGTGGTAGAGCAGAATGCGGGTCAGTTCCACCTCGTTGAAGGTGGTGGCGATGTTGTCGGCGTTGAGGCCCAGCTTGGCGAAGGCGGCATCGGTCGGAGCAAAGACGGTCCATTCACCACCAGACAGGGTGTCGGCCAGGCCAACGGCCGTTACCGCAGCGACGAGGGTATCAAAACGGCCGTCATTCACAGCAATGTCAACAATCGTGCCCGTGCTGCTGGCGGCGGCGCTGCTGCTGGAGCCACTGCTGGCCGGGGCCGCTTCTTTGGGCCAGGGGCCAAGGATCACGGTGTCTACGGCGTGGATGATGCCGTTGGCGGCGTCGATATCGGCAATGATGACTTTGGCGTCGTCATTGACGTACAGGTCGCCCTGGAAGAACTTCAGCCCGGCGCGCGCGCCATTGGCCATGGTCACATCACCCAGCGCGGTCAACGCCTTCTCGGAGGAAACTTCGCCGTTGATGACGTGGTAGAGCAGGATGTCGGTCAGCTCTTCCTTGCTGAAAGCGGTGGCGATGTTGTCGGCGTTGAGGCCCAGCTTGGCGAAGGCATCATCGGTGGGGGCGAAGACCGTCCACTCGCCACCGGAAAGCGTATCGACCAGGTCGGCGGCCACAACGGCCGCTACCAGCGTTTCAAAGCGATCATCACCAATGGCAATTTCAGCGATGGTTTGGTTGCCGTCGGCGGCCACGGCAGGCACCAAAATTCCGAAGAGCAAGGCTAAAGCCAGTAAAGATTGAAGTACAACTTTTTTCATTTTTTCTCCCTTAACAAACATTCTATTTTCTTTATATGTGGACAATACATCGACAGTGTACAGCTTTTGTCTATATATTGACAACATTTTTCCATCCCAATTAACAATCCCCTCATTTTTGGCAGAGGTATCTCGGAAGAAACAGCATTTGGAGGTGGTGGGGCAGATGGGAGAAAAAAAGAGGAAACGGTAGACGGCCGTTTCCTCCACAAAATTTTACGCTTAAATCAACGACGATCTTTGCTGATTTCCAACTTACTAGAGGTAGTGTGTCATACCCGCGAAAGCGGGTATCTATCTTTTTCACTGGAGTGGATTCCCGCCTTCGCGGGAATGACAGCCAAAACGTGGAAAAACAGAGCTTAACTTGTGGGTTTGTTTACTCGACAAAATCCTTGATGAAGGAGAAGATGAACCGCTCGGCTTCGTAGCGCCCCTGGACCACGTCCCACAGCCCCTTGGCCAGCGGAATGGAGATGTGCAGCTTTTCCGCCACGTAGAGCATGACCTTGAGCGTGTTGTACCCCTCTGGCAGCACCCCCATCTTCGCCTGAATCTCCTCGCGCGACAGACCTTGCGCCAGCAGAACGCCCATGTGTCGGTTGTGGCTGTGTTCGCTCAGCGAGGTGGCCAGCAAATCCCCCATGCCGGACAGGTAGAGGAAGGTTTCGATCTCCGCGCCCATCGCCACGCCCATGCGGGCAATCTCCTCCATGGCGATGGTCAGGTAGACGGCGCGAAAGTTGATGCTGGGGATCTGTTTGCCGTCGAAAAGCCCCAGGCCGATGGCGTAGATGTTTTTGAGGATGCCGCCTAACTCCACACCGACCGCATCGTGGGAAAAGCGGGTGCGGAAGTGATCGTTGTCCAGCAGCTTGGCGACTTTGAGCAGGTGGTGACGGCCGTCACCCGCCAAAACCACCACCGTGGGCATGCCGCGAGCAAATTCGTTGGCAATGGAGGGGCCAGACAGCATCACGCGGGGCTGGTTGGGAAAGTTGGCCGTGAGTGTCTGGAAGGAGGTGAGGCCGGTTTTCTGGTCGATGCCTTTGGCCATGTTAACCAGCACGATGTCTGGGCTGATGGCTTCCCTTATGGGCAGCAGGGTGCTTTCAATAAAAGCGGAAGGAATGGCGATAAACACCACTTCGCTGTGTTGGAAAACGGCCGTTAGCTCATTCGTCGCCCGCAGCTGAAGGTGTAAGGGTACGTCGGCCAAAAAGCGGCCGTTGCGGTGGGTCTGGTTGATTTCGTCCACCACCGCCTGCTGGTATTCCCAGCCCAGCACCTCGTGACCGTTTTGGGCAATCAGGTTGCCCACGGCCGTTCCCAAATTGCCTAATCCAATTAAACCAACCTTCATAGTAGCTATTACTCCGGCAGATGCTGCTCAAAAAAGGCCGTGGCGATGGCCGGGTTGTCGATGAGGTATTGGTAGCCGCTGTATCGATCGGTGGCGTCTACCAGCAGGGGACCGCTGGGGTTGGGCGTGGCGGCGGCCATTTGCTGCACGTCTGCGGGGCTGCCCCACGGGTCGCCCGTGCCCTGGATGTAGAGCACCGGGGTTTTGCCCGCCTGTGAAGCGGCCGTTCCTGGACGATACTCCTTAAACGGCAGTCCCCCCGCCTGGCGGTAAATCAGCTCCGTGAGCGGCACGACGGCTTTACTGAGCGGTCCCAGCAGATGGGCGCCAAAGCGGCTGGCAAAATGGGCGGGTGATGTCGGCTGCACGGCAATGGCTGCCTGAATCTGGTTGGTTTGCGGCAGGGTGTACAGCACGGCGTTGGCCCCCGCCGAAAAACCAATGACGCCAATCCGATTGGGGGCCACTTCAGGACGGCCGTGTAAATATGCCAGTGCCCCCAGCAAATCTTGCGCCTCGGCTTCGCCAAACTGCATCGGCGGCTGGCTGCCGCTTTCCCCATGATTGCGGCTGTCGTACATGAGTAAGCCAAAGCCATCTTTATGTAAACTATAAGCCAGCCGCAGCAAGTCGACCGGGGAAGCGGCCGTGAGGGTGGCCAGGGCGTCGGTGGCGGCTTCGCCCAGGCGGTTCCAGCCCCAACCGTGAACCAGCACCAGCGTGGCACCGTGCCGGGGTGAGCTGGCCGGGGCAGGCACAAACCAGCCGCTCAGCCGCACGCCGTCGGCAGCGGGAAAGGTGACGGATTCGTACGGCATGTTCAGGTCGGCAGGGGTGCCCCACAGCGGCTGGCGCAGGGGGGTGATGAGGCGTTTGGCAAAAACGGCCGCAATCGCGGCGATAAGTCCGGCAATAAATCCAGCAAAAATAAACAGCCAGCGTAAAACCCGGCGAAAAATGTTCATTTCAAGCTCCTTCACATGTAAACTATTTTGGTCTTTAGGGTTTTATGGGGATTTGCGTGAAACGTGAAACGTGATTTACCTCTGGTCACGCTTCACGTTTCACGTTTCTGAACCAGTTAATCCTAAAGAACCTATTTACCTTCGCTTTTCCAGGGCGGGATTATACCTGATCGTTATTGCCTCTGTAAGTCATTGGCGCTATCTTTGATCAAAATCCTTCTGGATAGAAAGTTATGATTTCATCAACGAACGAACAACAGTTGGAACTGGCGCGAATGGCCGCTCAAGACGGCCGTTT
>CAUJGI010000105.1 GCA_963169155.1 Chloroflexota bacterium | reverse complement strand
TCTTTGATGTCCGCCCCGGCGGCAAACGCTTTTTCGTTGCCGGTGACCACCATGCAGCCAATGCCGTCGTCGGCATCAAACGCTTCCAGGGCGGTCATCAGCTCACTCATCAAGCCCCGGTTAAGGGCGTTGAGCGCTTTGGGCCGGTTGAACTGGACAATGCCCACACGGCCGTCGCTTCGCGTCAGAATAAATTCATAGGACATGGGATTCTCCTTTTTTATCTCGTTCCCACGCTCCGCGTGGGAATGCCGGTCGCGGCGCCCTGCGCTGCGTAAGGGACGCTGTTGGAGTTTAAAGAATTAGTTGGGCAATCCTTCAACCCCCACCCTAACCCTCCCCCTGTGAGGGGGAGGGAATCTGGCTCCCTCTCCCTCGCAGGGAGAGGGCTGGAGTGAGGGTGTTTACCCAATTAGAAAGTTAAATCACAAGAGCATCTCAATCCGCATTCCACGCCGAGCGTGGAACGAGTGGGTCAGCTCATAAAAATAGTGGCCAGGGCACGGCCGTTTCCACCCGCCACCGAATCCTGCAATTGCGCAAAGAGGGCGGGGAGTTGGGGCAGGTGGTGCGCTTTTGTGGCGCGCAGCAGGTAGGCCTGGGCTTCATAGTCGTCGAGCAGGGTGGCCAGGCAGTGGGCCGCTGCCAGGTGGATGGCCACGGGTTTGCTGGCAGCATCCAGAGCGGCCAGTTCGCCCGCCAGCAGGTGCGGTGCCAGCTGTTCGGCGGCGATGGCCACCACCCAGCCTGGGTCTTCGTCAAACGGCCAGGGCGGTGACTCGCCGACGGCTTTGGGCGGGGGCAGCAGCAGCGCCAGCGTGTCGCCTGCGGTAGCTACCACCGGCGTGAGGGCGGGAAAGACCAGGTTGGGCATGAGGGTAACGGCCGTCTTCGCCCCCACATCCCCCAACTGCCCCAGCGCCGTCAGCAGGCGGTCATCGGGGACGATGGTTTGGAGGGCGGCGGTGGCTTCTTGCCAGACGGCCGTCTGCGGCCCCCAAAGCAGCGTTAAGATCGAGCTTTCGCGGGCAAAATCGGCCAGCGATTGCACCCAGTCGTTGATTTTTAGCACGTTGGGCAGCGGCATCGTGGGCGCAAAGCCAGGCCAGGTGCAGCGCCGCGCCGCGCTGAACAGGTCGGTCAGCGGTACGCCGTTCAGCAGCGCCTCATTGGCCCCACTGACAGCGGGATGGCTGGCAAACGGCTGCACAAAGTGGCGCACCTGCTTGGCCTGCGGATGCACCGCATGGGTCAGCTGCGCCTGCTCTTCGGCGGGCCAGCTGCTGGCGGCAAGTACGGCCGTTACCAGCCGCAGTCGTTCGTCGATGGTGATGGTAAGTGTAGACATAGTTTTTGGGTGAACGGTAATCGGTAATCGGTGAACGGTAATCGGATTACGGATTACCGATTACAGGCGATAATCCGCTTCTTCCTTCGGCCAGAGCCGCCAGATGACCACCAGGTAAACCAGCCCGCTGAGCAGATAGACCGTCGGCAGGCGGTCGGCGGCGGTGAGCACGGGCGGCGGGCCGAGAGCCACCCACACTGTGAAGCTGTGCAGCGTCTGGATGAACAGGGTCCCCAAAAAGCTGCCGGTGCGCAGGCGGATGATGCCGTAAAAAACGCCCCACACGATGAAGTAGAGCAGGCTGGCAATATTGCTATCGTACGCCTCCTGGAACAGCACAAAGGCCACCGCGCCAAACGCAATGCCGCTGCCGACGGCGGCCGTCAGCCCGCCGCGCCACTCGGCCAGGGTGCGGAAGAGCAGGCCAAAAGCCCACAGCTGCGCGGCAAACGCTTCAAACAGCAGCAGGTAAACAAAGCTGCGACCAGAATCGGTAGCGTTGAGGTTGAGCGAAATAAAGCTAAAGCGAAAGAGCAGGAAGGCCAGCCAGCCCAGGGTGGCAAAGCCAATACCGGCAAACAACGGCCGTCCGCCGCGCAGCCCCAGCCCCGGCAGGCCAACCCAAAAAAAGCCCATGAACCAGCTGATCACCCCCAATCCGCCCAAAATCGGGGCGTTGCTGCCTTCACCGCCGCCCAGGATGAGCGTCAGGGCAAAGGGCAGCAGCAAGATGAGGAAAATGCGCACCGGCACGGACAGTGTGGTTTTGGTCGCCAGCGGTGCCGATTGTTTATGAACACGTTGATTCGATTTTTTCGCCATAGGGCTGGATTGTAACACCGATTTCAGGAGGTGGCATGGCGAAGGAGTGTAATGAAGTAATTGAGTAATTGTGGTATTGAGCGGGTAAATTACCCAATTACTCAATTACCCAATTACCTCCCAAAGTTTGTTGCCCGGCACCATTTTCCGCTACACTCCCGCGTGTGACCGACCCGAAACCAACTCGCTTATCCTGGCAGCTGGCGCTGATTGCCCTGGCGCGGCTGTGCCTGAACACCGGCTTGCGCATGGTGTATCCGTTTGCCCCCGCTTTTGCTCGACAGCTAGACGTGCCAATAACGGCCGTTTACCAACTCGTCACCCTGCGTAATCTGGCCGGGTTCCTCAGCCCGCTGTTTGGCCCGTTGTCCGAGCGGTTTGGCCGCAAAACGGTGCTGTTTGGCGCGATGATTTTCTTCAGCGCGGGCTGCTTGCTGGTCTGGCTGTGGCCCAGCTACTGGCTGCTGGGCGCGGCGCTTATCGTCATTTCGCTGGCCAAGGTGATTTACGACCCGGCGATGCAGGCGTACGTGGGCGAGACGGTGCCTTACCGGCAGCGCGGCAAAGCGCTGGCCATCACCGAGCTTTCTTGGGCCGGGGCGCTGCTGGTGGGCGGGCCGCTGCTGGGGATCGCCATCGAGCGGCAGGGCTGGTCGGCGGCGTTTTTCTGGCTGGGGCTGTTTGGAGTGATTACGGCCGTATTCCTCTACCGCTTCCTGCCCAAAGTCGACCAAAGTGCGCCGGGCCGCGGCGCCAGCCTGCCCGACGCCTGGCGCGTGGTGCGGCAGCATCCCGTCATCTGGGCAGCGATGGGGTACGGCGTACTCAACATGGCGGGCAACGAAACGATCTTCCTGGTTTTTGGCGACTGGATGGAGCTGAACTTTGGCCTGAGCCTGCTGGCCCTGGGGGCGTCGGCGGGGGTCATTGGCGGGGCAGAAATTATAGGCGAGCTGTTTGCGGGCTGGTCGGTAGACCGCTTTGGCAAGCGTCCCGTCATTATCACGACGGGATTGCTCAATGCGCTCGTCTGCCTGCTCATTCCGTTGACGGCGGGCAATCTCACGGCGGCGCTGGCAGCCTATTTTGCCCTGTTCCTCATGTTCGAAATCACTGTGGTGGGGGGTGTACCCCTCATGACCGAGCTGGTGCCTTCGGCGCGCAGCGTGGTGATGTCCAGCATTTTGGCGTCTGGAGCATTGGGTCGGGCGTTGGGATCGTGGCTGGGGCCATTTTTGTTTACCCAGTTCGGCTTTAGCAGCAATGGAGTGGTCTCGGCTATCATTACGGCCGTTGCCACCCTGATTTTAGCATTGTGGATTCGGGAAGGGCGGGAAGCGTAGTGGTAATCGGTGAGCGGTAATCGGTAATTCGTAATCGGTAATCGGTTTAAGCGAGTTAAGCGAGGTATTAAATGGACGCACTTTTGAACATGGAAACGGCCGAACTCACTCGGCTGGTAGTTATTGGGGTAGTTTTGCTGGTGGGTCTTTTTTTGGCGCGTATGGCGTTTAAGCTTACGGCGTCGTTGATGCGCATTGGCTGCCTGGCCATCTTCCTGATTGTGGCCGCCATTGCCCTGATGCAGATGTTTGGCGGCTCCTGAAAACGGCCGTTGGCCTCATCCTTTGGGCAAATAAGACAAATCACATTCACCAATTTCCTTGCTAGCTGGCGAAACTGCCTAACGGCCGTACGCCCAGCCGCAGACAATTCCGCCAATTGGCTAATTTTTCAAGCCATGTCATAATTGAGATTCCCAAAAGACGCCGCCAGCCTTGTCTGGCAAACTATTTTATTTTCCGAAAGGAAGGAGAGATAAGCATATGAAAATGCAACGTTTGTTTTGGTTAATTGGTTTGATTCTGCTCGCCTTCACTGTAGTCGCCTGTGGCGGCGGTGGTGACGAGCCCACCGCTGAGGACACCAGCAGCGATGCGGCCGAAGAAACCACCACAGAAGATGAAGCCATGGAAGAAGAAGCCAGTGATTTGCCCGACCTGGAAGGCCGCGAAATCACCATCGCTGTGGAAAACGCCTACCTGCCCTTCAACTACATCGATCCCACCACTGGCGAACCGGCTGGCTGGGATTACGACGTGTGGAACGAGATCTGCGGTCTGATCAACTGCACCCCCGTCTTCGTCGAAGCGGGTTGGGAAGGCATGATCCAGGCCGTGGCCGATGGCCAGTATGACGCCGCCGCCGACGGTATCACCATCACCGACGAACGCGCCGAAATTGTGGACTTCTCCGCAGGCTACATCAACATCGAACAGCGTCTTCTGGTGCGTCTGGATGATGACCGCATTACCAGCATTGATGACATCGTCAACGACACCGAACTGGTTTTAGGCACCCAAACCGGGACGACCAACTACGAAACGGCCCTGCAATACCTATCCGAAGATCGCATCCAGGCGTTTGAGCAGTTCCCCTTCGCCGTACAGGCGCTCATCGCCGGCGACATCGACGCCGTGATCATTGACGAAATTTCCGGTCAGGGTTACCTGGGCGAAAACGCCGATCAGCTTCAGCTGGTTGGCCCGTCGATGTCCAGCGACCAGTTGGGTTTCATCTACCCCAAGGGCAGCGACCTGGTAGAACCGGTGAATGCCGCTCTGGGCGAATTGGCGCAAAATGGCTTCCTGGAAGAGGTCAATCTGCAATATTTTGGCCCGAACTTCACCATCACCTATGACGATTTGTTCCCCGAAGAGTAACGGCCGTTTGACCCTTAAATCACCAGTTTGTAAACATTTGCAAGCGGGTTAAGATTAGAAGCGCCAGTTATTCATTTAACTGGCGCTTCTTTGTTTTTCAGCGGCATCATCGTAGAAATGGAAGACAAGACGGCTGGACGGGAAACGGCCGTACCACCTACAGGAGAAACTACCATGGCTGGACCCGAAGTGACCCCTTCCTTCTCAACCGATTCGCGTAACCGCAACGAACCATTTGTTGCCTGGCGCGAATTCCCCTGGTGGCTGGTCGCCATCTTCATCTTTCTCGGCGTCATGACCTACCTCATCCTCACTGATGAAGAGATCAATCAAGCCTTTGTCTTCATTTTTCCCGGCATCACCACCACGCTTTACCTCACTCTGGGAGGGTTTGGTCTGGCGCTGGTGTTTGGCTTGCTGGCCGGATTGGGGCGCATCAGCCAAAATCGGCTCATTCGCAACATCGCCATCACTTACGTCGAATTTATTCGCGGCGTGCCCACCCTGGTGCTCATCCTCACCCTGGCCTTTGTCATCGTGCCCGCCGTCAGCGCCAGCTTCGGTATCGACAACCGTGACGTTTCCATTGAGCTGCGCGCTATCCTGGCCCTGGCCATTATCTACGGCGCCTTTCTGGCCGAAATTTTCCGCGCCGGTATCGAATCGATCTCCAAAGGACAAATGGAAGCGGCGCGTTCCCTGGGCATGACCACCCGGCAGGCCATGCAGTACATCATTCTTCCCCAGGCCATCCGCAATATTTCGCCCGCGTTGGGCAATGATTTTATTGCCATGCTCAAGGATTCTTCGCTGGCCTCCGTCCTGGCCGTGCGCGAACTGACCCAACGCTCTCGCCTCCACGCGGGCAGCACCTTTCGCTTCCCGGAAGCCTACCTGGTCATCGTCTTTCTCTACCTGGCGATGACCATCACCCTCAGCCTTTTGCTGCGCTGGTACGAACGGCGCCTCCGTGTGGGAGAACGGTAAAACATGAACGATATGATTGTCATCAAAGACTTACACAAATATTTTGGTCACATCGAAGCCGTTAAAGGGGTCGATTTAACGATTCGCCAGGGCGAGGTAGTCATCGTTATTGGCCCTAGCGGCTCCGGCAAAAGCACCGTCCTGCGCTGCATCAACCACCTGGAAACGCCTACCAGCGGTGGCATTTACATCGAAGGGGTGCACCTGGAAGATAAAAAGACCGACATCAATGCGGTTCGCGCTGAAGTGGGCATGGTGTTCCAGCAGTTCAACCTTTTCCCCCACCTCACCGCCCTGGAAAACGTCACCATTGCCCAGCGGCTGGTGCGCAAGCGCGACAAAGCCGAAGCGGAACGCATCGGTATGGCGCAGCTAGAGCGGGTGGGCATCCCGGAAAAAGCCAACGCTTATCCGCGCCAGCTCTCCGGCGGGCAGCAGCAGCGGGTGGCCATCGCCCGCTCGTTGGCGATGAACCCCAAAATTATGCTGTTTGACGAACCCACCAGCGCCCTGGACCCGGAAATGATCAAAGAGGTGCTGGACGTGATGCTGGACCTGGCCAAAGAGGGCATGACGATGGTGGTGGTGACGCACGAAATGGGTTTTGCCCGCGCCGCCGCCGACCGGATGGTGTTTATGGATGGCGGGCAGGTGGTGGAAATCGCCTCGCCAGAAGAGCTGTACAACAATCCGCAGCACCAGCGCACCAAGCTGTTCCTGAGCAAGATCCTCACCCATTAGTTTCCACTATGATTGTCATTCTCGCGCAGGCGGGAATCCACTCTGGCAGGTAAGTTGCTATTTTGGGAAGTAAGCTTCAGGTTCGGCCGTTTGCATCTGTGGATGCTCACGCCTCATTCGGCAAAATAGCTTGACATCTGGGGCAAGCTTTGTATGATGCAGGGTATCCACGCCAAGTGCAACCAAACAACCATCGAAAGAGAGCATTTTCATGTCTGATTACCGCCACATATACCAACTCATCGAAGATACTTTTGACCTGGACGGTATCCGCACCGTCTGCATGGAACTGAAATTTGAGACGGGGGTAGACTTGCAGTATGAAAACCTGGCCGGAGACACTATCCGACGCAAGGCCCAGGAGCTGCAAGAGTTTGCCCGGCGCAATGCCATCACACCGGAACTGCTGCAAGTAATTCACAGCCTGAGACCACGCGTTGACCTGACCCAGTTTGGCGGGCCAGCTCCCGATCTGACCAAGTCGGAACGGCCTGCTGGAGCAGAGGCAGGGGGGAACGGGGCTAACAACGGCAAACCGGCTGAGCCAGAACTGCCTAAAACGGTTTACGACAATTTTGACATTACGATACGGCCGTCTGGCACCCCCAATTCCTATCGGCTAGAAGCTAAATCACCCAACGGGGAAGCCTCAGCCACCGCCCCGCAGCTTTTTCCGTTTGAGAATGACGACTACCAATACGCCACGCGATCTCTGCGTGACGTACAGATTTCTGAGCCACAGAACGCCAACGACATGGGCGAG
>CAUJGI010000104.1 GCA_963169155.1 Chloroflexota bacterium | reverse complement strand
GCCATCATCACCGGCAGGGTGAGAGTTCGTTCACGCAATCCCATCTGTCGGAACAGCTCGCATTGTGACAACGTGAGTGGACGGACCAAGCTGTAAAACAGTGCTTCTACTTCATCGGTTAAATTGTCAACGAGCGGTCGTGTTTGTCTATCGGCCTGAATGGCTCGTGTATGCCGGCCGGTACTTTTAGATTTATTGTCTGTTTTTTTCATGCGTGAATTGTAGCCAATTTCTGGCTTGACAACTCACAAAATAGCTTAACTTGTAAGCAATGCGCTTAGCGGCACTTCGGGTGGTTTGCTATAGTCGATGAGCAGATCGTAACTGCCCACGTCGTAGCAGCGGTTGAAAACGGCCGTTAACGCCAACACCGCATCGGCATCCGGCGGGCGCAGCGGGATGCGGCAGTTGGGCAGCCTTTCGCGCAGCGGAATGGCGTATACCTCCAACGCATTGCGCCGCCCACCCCGGCTGATATCTATCAAATACCGCCAATCGGCCGGTTGAACAATGCCAGCTTTGCGTGCCAGGACCGTCTCTTTACCGTAACCAAGCAGGTCAATTTCTACTAAATTAACCTCGGTAGCCGTAAGATCATCTTGTTTCTGTAAATACTGTTCACGTCCCTGACCCACTTTGTTTGCCGGGCTCAGAACCTCTATCACGGTCACGACATCACCAGATTGATGGGCAATAATCTCAATAAACGGCTCACGAACTGCCTCATCGAGGGTAGTGATGAGCATTGGTTCATCAACAACAACTGGGGCAGCCAGTTCCAGCGTAGGTGATGGTTCGCGTAAAGTGTGAATGAGTTTAATATCTGGCACATAGCTTTGGGAGAAGTCAGCAAGTTGGATTCGCTCGCCAATGCGGGCAATATACTTTGGCCGAATAAGTGGCTGCAAAGCCTCACGTATGTAGGTGATCAAAGAAGTATGAACATCTGGCCAGATTTCACGAGCTTCGAGATAGGGATTCATTCCTGGAAATGGGTTGGGCATAATCCTCTCCTTTGGTGGATCGGTTAAAAACGGCCGTTACCGCCCAAAATTATAACACAGTCCCCAACCTCCAGCTTTGAGGTAAAATCACCCAATCTGGCACAAAAGGAGCTTTTTAGATGGACGCCAATTCCTACAAATACCCCCCCTCGCACAAAAGTGATGTGGTCGAAAATTACCACGATACGGCCGTTCCCGACCCCTACCGCTGGCTGGAAAATCCCGCAGACCCCGACACCGTCGCCTGGGTCACAGCGCAAAACGAACTCACCCAAAACATCATGGCCGAGCTGCCCGTGCACCAACAGTTCCAGGAGCGGCTGACCGCCCTGTGGAACTACCCCAAGAGCAGCGTGCCGCGCCGCAAAGCCGGGCGCTACTTCGTGCAGAAAAACGACGGCCTGCAAAACCAATCGATCCTCTACCAGCAGGACAGTTTGGACGGACCGCTGGCGCAGGTGATCGATCCCAACACGCTCAGCGACGATGGCACAGTTGCCCTGATTAACCAGAGCTACAGCAAAGACGGCCGTTTCCTGGCCTACTCCCTCTCGCAAAGCGGCTCCGACTGGCAAACGATCCACATTCGCGATCTGGCCAGCGGCGCAGACCACGCCGAAGTGCTGCGCTGGGCCAAGTTCACCAACGCCGCCTGGCTGCCCGATGGCTCCGGCTTTTTCTACGCCCGCTACCCCAGCCCCGACGAAATGCCCGACGCCCCGCCCAGCACCCACCAGCAAATTTTCTTCCACAAAGTGGGCACGCCGCAAAGCGCGGACCAGATCGTTTTTGCCCGGCCCGATGCGCCCAATTTGGGCTTCCACCCACAGGTAACCGACGACGGCCGTTACCTCACCCTGCACGTCTGGGATGGCACCGACCGGCGCAACCGCTTCTACTACCGCCCCATCGGCGGCGAGGAGTTCATCTA
The DNA here is from genome assembly GCA_963169155.1 of Chloroflexota bacterium. Taxonomy (GTDB): domain Bacteria; phylum Chloroflexota; class Anaerolineae; order Promineifilales; family Promineifilaceae; genus Leptofilum. The sequence continues at coordinate 2,011 of CAUJGI010000104.1, read as the reverse complement.
TCTGCTGGATGAGATGGACGCGAGCTACAGTTTTTTGGGCAACGACGGCCCCGTGTTTTACTTTCACACGGACAATGGGGCGGATAACGGCCGTATCGTCGCCATCAACCTCAACAGCCATGCCCCAGCCAACTGGCAAACCCTCATCCCCGAAGGCGACGATGCGATTGCCTTCAGCCTGATGGTCCCCCACGAGTTCATCCTGGGCACGCTGCACCACGGGTCTCACAACCTGCACCGCTCTGGGCGCGACGGCCGTCACCTGGGCGAAATTGTGCTGCCCGTGCCCGGCACCATCTTCGATTTGTCCGGCGAGCGCGAGCACACCGAGCTGTTCATCCAGTTCCAATCCTTCACCTACCCGCCCACCATCCTGCGCTACGACTTCACCACCGATCAACTGACCATTCTCGACCAGCCGCAGCTCGATTTTGATCCCGACGCCTACGAAACCACCCAGGTGTTCTACCCGTCCAAGGACGGCACCAACGTGCCGCTTTTTATCACCCACAAAAAAGGAATGGTGCTCGATGGGCAAAATCCGACGCTGCTCTACGGCTACGGCGGCTTCAACATTTCGATGACACCTATCTTCTCCCCCACCCGGCTGGCCTGGCTGGAGCGCGGCGGGGTCTATGCGCAAGCGTGCCTGCGCGGCGGCAGGGAGTACGGCGAAGCGTGGCACCAGGCCGGCATGCTGGCCAACAAGCAAAATGTCTTCGACGATTTTATTGCCGCCGGGGAATGGCTCATCGCCACTGGCTATACGAACAGCAAGAAGCTAGCCATTGAAGGGCGCAGCAACGGCGGGCTGCTGGTGGCCGCCTGTCTGGTGCAGCGGCCCGATCTGTTTGGCGCGGTGCACTGCGGCGTGCCGGTGATTGACATGCTGCGCTACCACAAATTCACCGCCGGGCGCTACTGGACGGCCGAATACGGCAATGCCGAGACCGACCCCGACCATTTCCGCTTCATGATGGCCTACTCACCCCTGCACAACATTCAGCCGGACCACACCTACCCGCCCCTGCTCATCACCACCGCCGACACCGATGACCGGGTGGTGCCGCTGCACGCCAAGAAGTTTGCTGCCGCGCTGCAAGCGGCCGACAACGGCCGTAACCCCCTTCTCATCCGCATCGAAATGCGCGCCGGGCACGGCCTGGGCAAACCCACCGCCAAGCTCATCGAAGAAGCCACGGACGTCTACAGCTTCCTCTGGACCATGCTGAACAAGTAACCTGCTCATATTTCCCCGGAAACTCGGAGTTTCCGGGGAAATGTTAACGGCCTCGCACCCGCTTGCGCCCCAGCTGCACCAACAAAGCGCCAACAACGGCCACGACCAGACCGGTTACCTGACGGCCGTTCAACCGTTCCCCCAAAAACAGCACCGCCAGAATGGGAATCTGCACCGCCATCGTGTTGTTGATGATGCTGGACTCCATCGCCGAGAGGGTGCGCAGCGAGACGTTCCACAGGGTGAAAGCAACGGCCGTATTCACCACCGCCAGCCAACCGATGATGGCCCAGTTTTGCCAGCTCAGCTCGGGCACGCCCTGGGTGGCGATACCCGCCACCAGCAAGATTGCCGCCCCTATTCCCATGCTCACGGTGGTGACGGTTAACGGCCGTAAATGCCCCGTCCGGTTTATCGATCGCCCCAAAACGGCCGATCCCGCATTGGCCAACACGCCCACGATGGTCGCCACAAAGCCCACCAGCTGCGCCTGGGGAATCTGCACCGGGTAAAAGTAAAGCAGCCCGCCACCCAGAGCGACAAACATGCCCAGCCACTGCCAGAGGGACGGCCGTTCCCCCAAAACCCCCAACCCCAGCAGCGCCACCACCACCGAGGTGAAGCCCAGCATCACGTTCACCGTCACCGCAGGCAAAAAAGTTAGCCCCACAAACTGCGTCCCCTGCGTTACGGCGTAATAAATCACCCCCAGCGCCAGCAGCTGCCGCCAGCCAGCGCGATCCAGCTGCCGCACCTCGGCCACGCCGCCGC
>CAUJGI010000103.1 GCA_963169155.1 Chloroflexota bacterium | reverse complement strand
ATAATACCCCAAGGATTCAGACCCAAGCCCTTGACCAATCCAGAAATCATCAAATCTATCGGTAATAAAGCTCAGCGCGGACGTGCCCCACAATTTGTTGCTAAACTGCCATAAATCAGCAGCAATTTCCTTATTCCAGCCAGGCCTGGGCCACCAAACACGGGCAGAAAACCAGACAATCCCCCCCCGGGAAACCTGTCCAATTAACACCTCAGCCACCAGACTCCAGGCACCATATCCTCGCCAGGCCAAATAGGGGGTAATAAGGGTTGTAAAGATCGCGCTCGTGATGTCGGCTATGGCGATTTGTTTGAAAGCCAGTTCTCGTCGCAGCAGGGCCTCCTGAACACCATTTAATCCCTTCAAGATATCCAGACTCAATAGACCCAAAAGAATCCCCGTCAGCAGTGGCATCGTCGAATAAACTTCGCCGATGTACGGTGCCGCAGCGGCCATAATTAACACACTAACAACCAGGGAACCCATTTTTAGGGAAAAGTAGGTGCGTCGGACAAATTCATTTACCTCTTGCCGCTGAATAATGGCCAGATCTAAGCCTGGCATGCGTAACTGAGCCGCCAGGGTAATAAAAAACATTGCCTGTGTAAATACACCAAAATCTTCGGGGAGCAAGAAGTAAAGCAGTAAGATAAATCGAACAAAGCCAAGCGTGATTGTGATAGTGGACGCAATCAGGCTATACAGCGAACTATGAATGGTGCGACCTGCAATATTGATGCTGTCATTTTCCGACATGAGTTAGTTGTCTTTCTAAGATTTTTTTGCCTTGATTATACGGACAAAACTTCTTGCATAATAATCTTCTGCCTCAAAGTTGCCTTGTCTGCGTGATGTGCCACAATTACTCAACAATTACGTTTTTCAGGAGACCCCAAATGGACCTTGCTACCGTCGATAAATTATTAACCACCACCCGCTCTGTGCGCAAACGGCTCGATCTGGAGCGGCCCGTGCCTCCGGAAATCATCGAAGAGTGCCTGGAAATTGCTATCCAGGCACCCACCGGCGGCAATTCGCAGGGGTGGCACTTCCTGGTTGTCACTGACGCCGACAAAAAGGCGCAGATTGGCGAGCTGTACAAACAGTCATTTTTCATCTACGCCCGGTCGAACCAGGAGCAGGCCGAAAGCCGGGGCAGCCGGGACCATGATTCTGAACAGCAGGGGCGGGTGGTAAAATCGGCCGTTTTCCTGGCGCAAAATATGCATCGTGTCCCCGTCATGGTGATTCCCTGCATTGAGGGACGCGTAGAAAACGCCGGGCCGATGGCGCAGGCGGGCCTGTATGGCTCCATTTTGCCGGCCACCTGGTCCTTCATGTTTGCCCTGCGCGCCCGCGGTTTGGGCGCGGCGTGGACCACACTTCATTTGCGCTACGAAAGCGAAATTGCGGAAATATTGGGCATTCCGCGCCACATCACCCAGGCGGCGCTGCTGCCCGTGGCCTACTTCACTGGCGACGACTTCCAGCCCGCCAAACGCGTTCCGGCGGCAGAGGTAACCTCGTGGGAAAGTTGGGGCAGTAAACGATAACCAGACACAAAACCGCCCGCCGGATAATCCAACGGGCGGTTAGGCAGATGATTTCCCCGGAAACTTCGCAAAACGTGCTCTTCTTACGCGCAGTTTCCGGGAAAATGGAGAAGTATGCCTTACTCCAGCGAATCCAGGAAGCGGCTGATTCCGTCCTCGTCCCAGTTATTCGGATCGCCGAAAATCATCAGCATGGCCGGGCTGCCACTTTTCGCCTCAAAAACGCCCAGGATTTGGCGGACATTGTTGCCCTGGCTGTCGGTGCCTTCGTAAGTGGCCAGCGTAGCAGCGGCGTCGTTGATGGTCACATCCTCACTGCTCACAAACTCCAGCTCCATGTTTTGCGTCCCGGTCTGGTTGGCAAACGCGTCCCGCATTTGCTGCTGCATTTGCGCCTCATCACCCGCCAGCGAAGCCGGGAATTCCGCCAGCATGATCATGGAGTTTTCATCGGGACCAGCAATGAAGGCCATGCGAAAACCGAACAGATTCATCGCGCCCTGCTCATCGTAACCAGCAGGCAGGTCATAATCAACAATTGATCCGCCTACTTCGGCTGCCTCTTCCGGATTATCAAAACCATCGGCAACATTCTCAAACATGCGGGGCAGCACCAGCGCCGCGATAATCGCGATGATGCAGCAAACACCCAAAATCCCCGCAATAATGCCGACCACAATTTTTGTATTACGACTCATTAAAATCCTCCGTGAATTGTAAAAATGGCCACGGCCGTACCGCCACCATTATGTAAACATTTCAACCAGCTCACCGCTGATCAACGCTATTAAAAACGGTCATCCCTGCATTTGTCAACAACAGTAGGGCCATTGGATGAACGGCCGTTGTGAAAATTGACGCCGCTCGGCAATATTAGGTATAATTCGTTCAAAATATTTTGAAAGTTCTGCGCTTTTCCGACTGGCGATCCAAAAAGATTGGTAGATAATTGGCTACCTTGGGCTGAACAGCCTATCAGAAAAGTAGGTTATAAGGAAAACCGTGAATCGTTTGCCGAATATTCAATCACTGCCCACTGAGGCTACAAAACCTGTAACCATTACGCCTGACTTCGCCGTAGGTAGCAGCAACGTGGTGCTTATGGCCGGCCCGTGCTCGGTGGAAAGTTATGCCCAGGCCCGCGCGGCTGCCGAAGCGGTAGCCCGCGTGGGCGGCCGCGTGCTGCGCGGTGGCGCATTTAAGCCGCGCACCTCGCCCGACAGCTTCCAGGGGTTGGGCGAACAAGGGCTGGAAATTTTGCGTGACGTGGCCGACGAGTTTGGTCTGCTCGTGATTACCGAGGCGCTGGCAGTGGAGCATGTGCCGCTGGTGGCTCGCTATGCCGACATCATCCAGTTGGGCAGCCGCAACATGCAGCATTACCCGCTGCTGTGGGCCGTTGGCGAATTGCAAAAGCCAGTGCTGCTGAAACGCGGCTTTATGTCAACTGTTGAGGAGTGGCTTAAAGCGGCCGAGCACATTAGCAGCCGGGGCAACCACAACATCATGCTGTGCGAACGGGGCATTCGCACCTTTGAGACGGCGACGCGCAACACGCTGGACACCAACGCCATTGCCCTGGCCAGGCAGCTCAGCCCCTACCCCGTTATTGCCGATCCCAGCCACGCCACCGGCCGCGCTGACCTGGTGCTGTCCGCCGCCCGTGCCGCCCTGGCCGCCGGGGCCGACGGTCTGCTGGTTGAGTTCCACCCAGACCCAGACCACGCGCTGTCTGACGGGGAGCAATCGCTGCCGCTCTCTGCCCTGCCCCATTTTGTGGCGGAGATGGGCAAGATAACGGCCGTTTTCAACCGCAGCTTCACCTGAGATATTGGCCACAGAAAACGCAAAGATTTAAGAGAACTGCCTCTTTTCGCTTTGGGTTCTCTGTGGCAAAACACTGTACTCCCGACCAACAATTTGAGGATCCATGATCGATTTCATTTTCAGCCTGGGCTATTTTGGGCTGTTTCTAATCAGCTTGTTGTCGGCCTCGCTGCTGCCGCTGGCGTCTGAACTGTTTGTGCTGGGGATGCCGCCGCTGGGCTACAATGCCTGGTGGGTCATTGTGGTGGCCACTGCGGGCAGCTACTGCGGCTCGCTGCTCAACTACACTATCGGCAAAAAAGGCACCGACTTTGTCCTCGGCCGGTACGTCAAGATCGACGCCAAAACGTGGACCAGAGCAGAACAGTTTTACGAACGCTGGGGGCCGGTGGCCCTGTTTTTCTCGTGGGTACCGTTTATTGGCGATCCGTTAACGGCCGTTGCCGGTGCCCTGCACATGCATCTAGGTGTCTTCAGCTTCTGGGTGATCTTTGGCAAAACGCTGCGCTATCTGGTGCTGCTGGGCATCGGCAGCCGCTTCCTCGACATCTTTTAACCGCCCAGCTATTGACAGAATATTGCTAGAATTTTGCCGCTGGCCTGTACTATAATCCTTTATTGGTCTGTGTCCTGAATTTTCTAAAGGAGTAAACTTGTGAAATTTATCGATCTCACCATTCCCCTCGGTATTGGCACCCCGCCCTGGCCAACGTATGAACCGCTGCAAGTGAAATATTTCAAACGTCTGGCTCCCAACGGAGCAAATGGACAGGTGGTGACCCACAGCAACCACGTAGGCACCCACCTCGATGGCGAAATTCATTTTTATACCCCCGGCAAAGACATCGCCCAACTCACCTTTGATTTCCTGGCAGGTGAGGCGGCCATCGTCGATTTAAGCGACGTTTGTGGCGATTATGACGTGTACACGCCAGCTATGATTGAGGAACGTGTGGAAGTACGCGAGGGCGACATTCTCATCATCCACACGGGCTACCATCACTTTGGCTGGGACCAGCCGTACGGCAACGAGGTGCGCTACATGGTGATGCATCCCGGTCCGGACGCCCGCTTTGCCCAATGGTGCATCGACAAGAAGATCAAGTGGATTGGCGTGGACTGTGGCAGCGCGGATCATCCGATGAACACCAAAATTCGCGACTGGATGCCCGCTCAGGCCGAAGACGCCGATGCCCATTTCCGGAAAAAGTACGGCAAGCCGCTGGCGGACTATTTCACCAAAGAGATGTACCAGATGATGCATTTGTGGCTGTTCGACAAGGGGATCATTCACGCCGAATGTGTGGGTGGCGACATTGATCTGGTGGTGAACCGGCGCGTACCGGTGGGCTGCTTCCCCTGGCGTTTTGTCGATGGCGAGGCCAGCATTGCCCGCATCGTGGCCATGGTGGACGACGATGAGTACGAGGCGCTAATGGCGAAGAAGGCCGCCATGCCCAAAACGAAATTCGGCGACTGCTACGACCCGGCGCATGTCGAGCGGCTGGGCGGGCGAGGTTCGGTGTATTAAGATTTTTGCCACAGAGAGCACAGAGGGAAAAGAGGGGAATTCTCTTAAATCTCTGTGTGCTCTGTGGCTATTTTTGAATCTATTTGGTAGTCAAGATTCAAAACTTGAGCAACGCTTCAAGGCAATCGAAATGAAATCTTCCGAACTGTTTACGGCCGTTCCCCACCTCCCCAAACTGATGGAAACAGTCGATCACGTTGACATAAAAACAATCGACGGCGACGTCTCTCTGCGGCAGTTTATTGCCGGGATGTTGTCTTATTCCCCTGCCTGGCTCAAGTTTTTGTACGGCGTGCGCTGGTTTTTTGTGCGGCTGCTGGGCATGAAGCAAGAAGGCGTGCCCGGTGGTTTGTCTATGACAGCCGAGCGAGTCTCCTTTGTGCCCGGCGACCCGGCGACGTTTTTCTCAGTCAAAATGGCTGAGGAGGAAAAATATTGGTTTGCGGGCATTACAGAGTCACACCTGACGGCCCATTTAGGGGTGGTGGTAGAAGCTGGCCAACCACGCCGTTTTTATGTGTTGACGATTGTGCATTACCATCGCTGGACGGGACCGATGTATTTTAATGTGATACGGCCGTTTCACCACCTCGTCGTCTGGCAAATGATGAAAGCGGGCGTGCGTCCCCCGCTACGCTTGCAGGAAGCTTAAAATCTTTACAACTCCAGCGCAGCCATCACAGTGTTCAGATCTTTATCCCCACGACCGCTCAAATTCACCAGGATGACCTGATCCGGGCGCATTTTCGGCGCTAATTTGAGCGCTTCGGCCACGGCGTGGCTCGATTCCAATGCGGGGATGATGCCTTCTGTTTTGCACAACGTCTGGAATGCAGCCAGCGCCTCCTCATCGGTGGCGTAAGTGTAGAAGGCGCGCTCCTGGTCGCGCAGCAAGGCATGTTCCGGCCCCACGCTGGGGTAATCCAGCCCGGCGCTGATGCTGTGCGTTTCCCGGATCTGGCCATCGGCCGTTTGCATGACGTAGCTTTTGGTGCCGTGCAAAACGCCCACGCGGGCAATGTTCATGTCGGCAAAGCGGGCGGCGTGTTTGCCGCCGCTGATCCCTTCGCCCCCGGCTTCCACGCCGATAAGGTCGACCCCCTCGTCGTTGCGGAAGGCGTGGAAGATGCCCATGGCGTTGCTGCCGCCGCCCACACAGGCAATGATCGTGTCGGGTAAACGGCCGATTTCGTCCAACATCTGCTGGCGGGCTTCGTGCCCAATCACGCTTTGAAAGTCGCGCACCATCATCGGGTACGGATGCGGCCCCAGGACGGAACCGAGCAGGTAATGGGTGGTTGCCACGTTAGTCACCCAGTCGCGAATCGCCGCGGAGATGGCGTCTTTGAGCGTTGTGTTGCCGCTTTCCACGGCACGCACCTCCGCGCCGAGCAGCTTCATGCGGTAGACGTTGGGCTGCTGCCGGGCAATATCCAC